>NZ_AKJR01000177.1:0-32603 GCF_000282235.1 Pseudomonas sp. GM24
CTGCTCGCGATAGCGGTGTGGCATTTGATGCAGCATCGTCTGACAGAACGCTATCGCGAGCAGGCTCACTCCTACAGTGATTGCGAAACCCTGATTGCTATGTACATCAGGGATTTCCGCTGGCAGCACTGGCATACTGCGCGCCGTCCGAAGAATGGAATCTCTCGATGTTCGCGATCTCCCTGTGTTATGCCTTGCTGCTGACGTCCCTTGCGTTTGCCTCTGTTACCCACGCCAGCAGTTTCGATTGCTCCACGGCCAACAACAAAACCGAAAAAGCCGTTTGTGGAGACCCGCAGATTTCGCTGCTCGACGAGAAGCTGGGCAAGCTCTGGCATTCGACATTGGCCAGTGTCCCCGATGCCAAAGCCCTCAAGGCTGACCAGCGGCAGTGGCTGAAAAGTCGCAACGCCTGCGGCGATCAGACGGCCTGTTTGCGCCGCGAGTATTTGATGCGGCTGAGCGAGCTCGAACACGCTACCCAGCCGTTCAGTTGGGACGCAACCTGGCAACTCATACCGCCGGGGACTTCAACCTCGGCAACGGTGATAACCCAGCGCCGCGATGCCACGCACATCAGCATCGACATCACGGCGGCTGAGGGTGCCAACTCCGGTGATCTGGATGGCGTTGCCACACTCAACGACGGTAAAGCCGTTTACTCGGAAGATGAGTGCACCCTGTTGTTCACTCCCATCAACGGTGTGCTGGATATTTCGCTTGCAGGGGAAGGCGGGTATTGCAGTGCCGGATTGGGCGTCTACTACACCGGCCGTTTTGTCGCCTCGGAGCACCCGCTGACACTGGATTACGACATGCTCAGCCTGGGCCTGGCACAAACACCGGAAGAGAACCAGGCACTGCACACCTTGCTCAAAGGTGATTATCAGACACTGGTGGAAAAGTCCGGCTCCCTGATGACGGGTGAGCCAGGCACCGATGTGCCGGGCAGTCAGGT
This sequence comes from Pseudomonas sp. GM24, assembly GCF_000282235.1. Taxonomy (NCBI): domain Bacteria; kingdom Pseudomonadati; phylum Pseudomonadota; class Gammaproteobacteria; order Pseudomonadales; family Pseudomonadaceae; genus Pseudomonas; species Pseudomonas sp. GM24. The sequence continues at coordinate 959 of NZ_AKJR01000177.1, forward strand.
CTGGGAGATGTGGATGCGCGGTCTGGGTGGCACCGGCATCGTGATGCGCTCATCCGATGGCCATTTCTGGGTGTTGTTGGTGACCTACGACAGTTCCGGCCATTCGCGTCTGCGCTACTACACCAACGTGGCGAAATGGAAAAAAGTTCTACCCGATGCCTTGCACGACTGGAATGAGCGCATGAAAGCTCATCTGGAGCTGCCCGTAGACTTCATGCCCTGATCTGCGCGGTAGCCCATCCGCTCACGTCGCAAACAAAACCCCACGAATCCCGCCCACCCGCGGCGTCACCACGACACCCTCCAGCACCATTCGCGTAATCGTCTGCGCCGCCGTTTGATAATCCTCATCCTGCGGCACTTCGCGCCCCATGATCCGCCCCATCTGCCAGCCAATGTTGGTGTACGTGCGCGTCGCCGACCAAATGAACAGCATCAGATGCTCAGGATCCACCGGCGCCAGCAAGCCGCGCTCAATCCAGCTGCGCAGGCATTCAACGTTACGCCGCGCTTCGGCATACAACAGATCGCGGCACTCAGCCGGCAACTGTCGACCGCCCAGCAGCAACTCGCCACTGAATACCTTGGCAATCGCCGGATGCTCGCGAGCAATACGAATCCGCGCGGCAACGTAAGCACGCAGCCCCGTCAGCGGGTCATCACTTTCACGCAGCGCCGCTGAAGCTTCCAACAGCGGCTCGACAAACCCCAGCAGTACTTTGCAGTAGAGGTTTTCCTTGGTCTGAAAGTAATAATACAGATTGGCCTTGGGCACCCCGGCACGCGCCGCAATATCGCGAGTCTGGGTGGCGTCGAAGCCGTTGGCGGCGAACTCTTCGCGGGCAGCGGCGAGGATCAACTGCTCGTTGCGGACGCGGATGGCACTCATGGCAATACAGGTTGGCTGGACGGCATGGATAGATTCTGGCGATTTCGGTCTCGCAATATACAAAAATATATAGCGATGAGGCCAGCACACTCGAAGGACAGCGCTATGCTGTTTCGATCAACGAGTGGAAACGGAGCGGACACATGACCCTTCAGGCAGTGCGAGCCGACGCGACACATCTGGATGCGGTGGCGCCGTTGTTCGACGCTTACCGTGGTTTTTACCAACAGCCGTCGAATCTCGAGCAATCGCGAACCTTCATCGCCGAGCGCATGGCTGGCAACGAATCAGCGATATTTCTCGCGCAGGATGAACACGGCGAGGCGCTGGGATTCGTGCAATTGTACCCGACGTTCTCGTCCATCGATGCCCACCGCACCTGGTTGCTCAGCGACCTGTTCACCACGCCCGCCGCACGTGGACGCGGGGTGGGTCGATTGCTGATGAACACGGCGCGTGACTTTGCCTTGGCGAGCGGTGCCAAGGGGCTGGTGCTGGAAACCGCCACCAACAACCTTATGGCGCAAGGTTTGTACGAATCCCTCGGCTACGTGCGCGACAGCGGTTATTACACCTACATCCTCGACTTGCGGCAGGGTTGAGCAGATTTTTTTGCGATTTCCCGAATTCAGGCTTTCGCCCGACCGCCGCTCTCTCTAGAATCCGCCCGGCCTTCAAAATGAAGGCGCAATGCCATCATCTGGATGTGTATACATAGGGACGGATCATCATGCAATTCGGGAAAATTCTGGCGCTGGGGCTGGTACTTGCGCTGGGCGGTTGTGCCAGTTTCACCAAAGACGAAGTGGCGCCGGTGACCATGCCGTCGATGGCCAGCTACACCAATAAGCCAAACGTATACGTCGATTTCGATTTCTATCAGGGCGAGCCGAAAAGTGGTTCCGCCGTGGAAGTGCCGCAAGCACGTGATCAACTGAAACCACAGCTGCAAAAAATCCTCACTGACTCGGGTCTGTTCGGCCGTGTCACCCTGGACGAGTTCCAGAAGCAGCCGGGGGACTACAGCCTGCGTCTGAAAATGTACAACCATCCGCCGAATGCCGGTTCCATGGTACTGGGCTTTATTAGTGGTTTCAGCCTGGGGGTGATCCCGGCGTACGGCACCGATCAGTACTCCATGAGCCTGGAAGGCATGGATGGCCAGGGTCAGGCCCTGACCACCGCGAGCAATCATGATGCGATCGGTACCTGGATCGGTATCTGGTTCATCCCGCTGATGGCCAACACACCGAAAGACGCGGTGAATGACACTTTCACCCGTCAGGTCAACGCGCTGCTCAAGCAAATGGTCGATAGCAAAAACCTGAAGTACTCGGCACTCGAAACCGCTATTCCAATGGCCTGAAGAAAAAAAGAGCCGCAATCGCGGCTCTTTTTTTGCTCTTACTTCAGGGCCTGAATGAACTGTGGATCGCTGTACAGTTCCTTCAGCAGGTCACGCACCATCGGGTTGTAAGCGTTGACCGCGTTCGGAATCGCAATGAAGCCGAAAAAGCTGCTGCTCCACTGGCTGCTGACATTCTTGGTGGCGTCGTACACCACATCGTTGCCGTTGAGCAGGGTGAAGCGAGCGGCGAGTTTGCCGTCGCCCGTGCCCATGCCTGCGGACAGTTCGTTCTTCACCACCAACACTTTCAACTGACGCTGCGCCTGCGGATCGAGCAGGCCGGCCTTGCGCAGTTCTTCAGTGATCGCATCCTGAATGTGCGCCGGGATGCTGCCGGACGGCGAGCGAACCGGGTTGGCGCGAACCACCAGCGAACCTTCACCGGATTCGGCCGTGACCTGAGGATTGCTGATCGCGTGGAGCGGCGGGGTTTGCTTGAGCTTCTGCACGTTCTCGAAGCTTGGCTCGTAACGAGTCATGGTCATGCCACAGCCTTGCAGTAGCAGGGCCAGCATCGGGATCAACAACAGCGACTTCTTCACGGCAGTTCCTTGCGTGGGAATAGAGGAGGGCGCGAATTATGGGCAGAGTGCCATCATTGGGCAACCTCGTTCGTCTGCGTGTTGAGCAATCGCTCGATCTGCGCCAATTCCCAGGTACTGAGTAAACTTACCGGATCGGTGCCATAACGCTGCCAGCTCTCCAGCGCGCCTTCTTGCCCATCACCATTGCGGGCGAATTCACAGTGATGTAACCGGCTACCTTCAAAGTCCAGCAGCAGGTGCCAGCCCTCGATATCGACCGCGACCCGTCCCGCCTCGTCAGGCATCTCGCAGACTTTGAAAGTGAGGACACCCAGCGCCGCTTCACGCAAACGCTGGCACACCTCGCGGGCGCTCAGAAAGGCAGACATATTCAACTCAATGGATACAGGAACGCGCCAGCATAAAGCCCGAGCCGACAAGTGTCAGCGTTCACTGGCCCGATCCCGGACAATTCCGTAACATCCGCAACCCTCTTTTCTCCGAACACCTGCAGTCGCGCTCGACGGCTGCTCAATCAGGTAAGCCATGAAACCGATTCGTCTGCGCGCCGATGTCCTGGCCGGACTCACCACCTCGTTTGCCCTGTTGCCCGAATGCATTGCGTTCGCACTGGTGGCGCACCTCAATCCGCTGATGGGTCTGTATGGCGCCTTCATCATTTGTACACTGACGGCGTTGTTCGGCGGCCGGCCAGGCATGGTCTCCGGCGCGGCGGGTTCGATGGCCGTGGTCATCGTCGCGCTGGTGGTGCAACACGGCGTGCAGTATTTGCTGGCGACGGTGTTGCTCGGCGGTCTGATCATGATGGCGTTCGGGCTGCTGCGCCTGGGCAAACTGGTGCGCATGGTGCCGCACCCGGTGATGCTCGGCTTCGTCAACGGCCTGGCGATCATCATTGCATTGGCGCAACTGGAGCATTTCAAGAGCGGTGAGGACTGGCTCAGCGGTACGCCGCTGTACCTGATGACCGGGCTGGTTGCGCTGACCATGGCCATCGTCTACATCCTGCCGCGTCTGACGAAAGCGGTGCCGCCGGCACTGGTGGCGATTCTCGGCGTCGGTCTGCTGGTCTACCTGTTCGGCCTGCCGACCCGCACCCTTGGCGACATGGCACACATCGCCGGCGGCTTGCCGACCTTCGCCTTGCCGGACATCCCGTGGAGTCTGGAAACCCTGCGCATCATCGCGCCTTACGCAATCCTGATGGCACTGGTCGGTCTGCTGGAAACCTTGCTGACCCTCAACCTCACCGACGAAATCACCGAAACCCGTGGCTACCCGGATCGCGAGTGCGTGGCGCTCGGTGCGGCCAACATGGTCAGCGGCGCGTTCGGTGGCATGGGCGGTTGCGCGATGATCGGCCAGACCGTGATCAACCTCAGCTCCGGCGGGCGCGGGCGCTTGTCCGGCGTGGTTGCTGGCGTGCTGATTCTGTTGTTCATTCTGTTCCTGTCGCCGCTGATCGAGCGTATTCCGCTGGCGGCGCTGGTCGGCGTGATGTTCGTGGTGTCGCAGCAGACCTTCGCCTGGGCGTCGTTGCGGGTGGTGAATAAAGTGCCGCTCAATGATGTGCTGGTGATCATCGCCGTGACCACCATCACCGTGTTTACCGATCTGGCCACTGCGGTGCTGTGCGGCATCATTATTGCGGCGCTCAACTTTGCCTGGCAGCAGGCCCGTGAGCTGTATGCCGATGAGCATCTGGAGGCTGACGGCAGCAAGCTCTATCGTCTGCACGGCACGCTGTTTTTCGCCTCGACCACGCCGTTCCTCAATCAGTTCGATCCGGCCAATGATCCGGCCCGGGTGACTTTGGATTGTCGGCATTTGAGTTTTGTCGATTACTCGGCGATTGCGGCGTTGAAGACTTTGCGCGAGCGATATGCCAAGGCGGGTAAGCATTTGCAGGTGTTTCATTTGTCTGAGCGCTGCAAAAAATTACTCAAGCGTGCCGGTGTCGACCACGACTGAAGGCGCTGGCGCTGACGCCTTCAGCCAGGTCTTGCTGAGAATCCGCGAGACCTGATCGGCTGAGTAGGGCTTGGCGAGAAACTCGAAACCCTCGTGACCGTAGCGCGCCAGTTCTTCGCTGTAGCCGGAGGTCAGTATCACGGGCAGATCCGGGCGGCGACGGCGCAATTCCCTGGCGAGCGCGACTCCCGTGATACCGGGCATGACGACATCGGAAAACACTGCGTCGAAAGCCCTTGCGTCTTCGCCCGCCAACTTCAAGGCTTCTTCGGCGTTGGTGGCCCACGTCGTGTCATAGCCCAGATCCTGCAGGATCTGATTGGCGAAGCGGCCAACGTCCAGATTGTCCTCGACCACCAGCACCCGGCGCTTTTCATGCGGCGCCTGCAGTTCGCCTTCGTCCGACGTCTCGCTGGTCTGCGGCGCAACCGCCGGTACCTGGGGCAGGTACAGCGTAAACTGCGTTCCGTGACCGACCAGGCTGGACACATCGACATTACCGCCCGATTGCTTGGCAAAGCCGAACACTTGCGATAACCCGAGCCCTGTGCCTTTGCCGACATCTTTAGTGGTGAAGAACGGTTCGAAAATATGCTCAAGAGTATGCGCATCGATACCGCCGCCGGTGTCCGACAGTGCGATGGACACAAACGGGCCGCTGGCGCCGCCATGACCGCGAATCGCTGGCAGTGGTTTGTCGCACTCAAGGCGCAATTTCAGCAGGCCTTGGCCATTCATCGCGTCACGGGCGTTGAGCGCGATATTGATCACTGCGGTTTCGAACTGACTCAGATCGACGCGGATGTAGCAGGGTTGGTCCGGCCGTTCGACGCTGACATGAATTTGCGCGCCCGTGACAGACTCGAGCATTTCACCGATGTTCGCCAACCGTTCGCCCGCATCGACCACTTGCGGGTTGAGCGGCTGACGCCGGGCAAAAGCAAGTAATTGGCTGGTCAGCTTGGAGGCGCGCTCGACGGTGTCGGAAACCGCGCGCATATAGCGCTGACGACGCTCCTGCGGCAGGTTGGGCTGGCGCAGGAAATCCACTGACGAGCGAATGATAGTCAGCAGATTGTTGAAATCATGGGCCACACCGCCGGTCAACTGGCCGATGGCTTCAAGCTTTTGTGACTGGCGCAGCGCCGACTCCGTTTCGGCCAGACGCAAGCTGCGTTCCTCGACCCGTTGTTCCAGCGTGGCATTCAGTTCCGCCAGCGCCAGCAGGCCTTCACGCACGTTGGCATCGGCGCGGACCCGTTCGATGTGCGCCCAGCAACGCTCGGTGACTTCGCTCAGCAGTGACTGTTCGAAGCGCGACCAGGCTCGCGGCACATTGTCGTGCACCGCCATCAGTGCGGTCAGTCGTCCTTGCTTGATCAACGGCACGCAAATGGTTGCAGTGATGCCGATGGCCTGGAAGGTTGCCGACTCTTCAGGGGCGAGTTCGCTGCGGTTGTCATGGATGATCAGCGGTTCGCCGGCACGTAGCAAGGTCACGGCTTTCTCACCGAAGTCGCGCAGTCGATAGTGGCCGACGATGCTTGGCGAGCCGGGCGCCGCCCAATCGCCGCGAATGGTGAAACCGTCCTCATCGGCGTCCATGTCGGCGTAGGCACAGTTTGACAGCTGCAGATGTTCGACCATCAGACGCGTGGTGATGGCGAGAATGGCTTGGGCATCGGTCGCGTTGGCAACGGCGTTGCCGAGCGCCTCAAGCACGGCCAGACGCTGGTTGAGAAAAACCGTCTGGGTGGTTTCCGTAACGGTATCGAGCATGCCGACCACGTTGCCGAGCGAATCGCGGATCGGGCTGTAGCAGAAGGTAAAAAACGCCTGCTCCGGTCCGCTGCCTCGCTCGATGGTCAGCGCAAAGTTTTCGATGTAAGTGGCTTGCCCGGCGTACGCCGCATCGGCAATCGGGCTGATCTCGCTCCAGGCTTCTTCCCAGATCTTGCTGAAAGGTCTTCCCAGAGCGTTCGGTTTAGCGCCGAGAATCGGCAGGAAGGCGTCGTTGAACAAGGTGATCAGTTCTGGCCCCCAAACGATGGCTTGAGGAAAGTGCGAGGCAAGACTGAGCGAGACCGTGGTCTTGAGCACATCGGGCCAGTTTTGCAACGGCCCCAGCGGGGTGCTTGCCCAATCATGGCGTCGAATCCGCTCGGCCATCTCACCGTTGTCTTGCAACCAGTCTGTCATGGGAATCGTGTCTTTCCGGGCATCTGCGTGTGAAGAAAGACCTTTGCGCGCGGTGTTTGGTTTCAGCACGCCCGCTCGCAGTGAAACTGTTTTTTCAGGTCTGCGCACATCATTGCACGATGCGTGAGACAAAACGATTTGTGACAAGGGCGCCGGCTTCCGCCGGAGACGAGACGCCCCACAAAATATTGAGGGGCTGCTGCGCATTCCGGCGGGAGCAAGCGCCCTCGCCACAGTGTTTGTCAGGTTTTGATCAGGCATCGATGGCCGGGAAATCGATATCCGTCAGCGCCGCATTGTTCAGGTAGTTGGTCAGGCTCTGCACGGCCACCAGCGCAATCACTTCAATGATCTTCACGTCGTCGATACCGGCAGCGCGGGCGGCGGCGATCTGTTCGTCACTCAAATGGCCGCGGCTTTCGGTCAACTGACGGGCGAGGGCGGCGTAGGCGTTGAGTTCGCCTTGGCGGGCGGCGACGATATCCTGCGCCGAGAGCCCGGCCTTGCCGGCAAACAAAGTGTGCGCCGCCAGGCAGTAATCGCAACCGTTGACCTGCGAGGTGGCGAGGTAAACAGCTTCTTTTTCCTGGGCGCTCAGCGAAGTCTTGCCGAGGATCGCCGAGGCTTGCACGTAGGTTTCGAGGGCCACCGGCGCTTTGGCCAGGGTGGTGAACACGTTGGGCAGGAAACCGATTTTCTTTTTCACGCCTTCCAGCACTGGGCGGCTGGCGTCGGCGGCGGTTTCGAGGCTGATAGCGTGGATGCGGCTCATGGTGATTCTCCGAACGTCCGGTGCGAAGTGCGCCGGGGATGGAGGTCATGTTATGGAACCGGCTGGTGGATTGGCGGCAAATCGTCGAGGATATGCGGCAGATCGTCCAGACTTACCCTTGGAGTCGTCCATGGATCGCCTTTCCACGTTGCTCAGCCATTTCGGCGTGTCTGCCGGGACCTTTCACAGCGGCACGTTTTGCGGCCTCAGCGTTCACGACGGCGAGCCATGCGGCCATGTGCATTTGTTGCAGGCAGGCGAGTTGCTGCTCAAGCCGGGCAGCGAGCGTGAAATTCGTCTCTGTGAACCGTCGCTGATCTTCTTCCCCCGGCCCTTTGCCCATCGCATGTTCGCCGACGAGGCGATGGACACCCGAGTGGTCTGCGCCACGCTGACGTTTGACGGCGGCTCCGGCAATGCACTGGCGGCGGCACTGCCGGATTATTTGGTGCTGAAGCTGACGGACATCCCGGAATTGGGCAGCACCGTGGAATGGCTGTTCAAGGAAGCCTTCGAAGGGCATTGCGGGCGGGTGGCGGTGATGGATCGCCTGTTCGAACTGCTGGTGATTCTGCTGTTGCGGCACTTGATCAGCAGCCGCGAGCAACAACCGGGGATGATCGCCGGGCTAGCCGATCCACGCCTGTCCCGTGCCCTGAACCTGATACACGAGCAACCGCAAAAACCGTGGAGCGTGGCGGATCTGGCCGCTGTCGCCAACCTGTCCCGCGCCGGGTTTGCCGAGCAGTTTCGCCGGGTCGTCGGGCAGACACCGGCCGATTATCTGCTGAGCTGGCGCGTCAGCCTGGCGCAGAAACGCTTGCGCGAAGGCAAGCCGATTGCGCTGATTGCCGAGGAGGTCGGTTACGAAAGTCCTTCGGCGCTGGCCCGGGCGTTTCGGCGCAAGACCGGGCTCAGCCCGCGCGAGTGGAAGGCGGGCGCCTGAGGATCATTTGGCGAATTTCTTCGCCCCGGCCACGCACAGAATCACGCCCAGCGTCACCGCGAGCATGCCGATGCTGACGTGTTCATGCAGCAGCGTCGCCGCCAACGCCAAGCCGAAAAACGGTTGGAGCAATTGCAACTGACCGACCGCGGCAATCCCGCCCTGGGCCAGGCCGCGATACCAGAACACAAAACCGATCAGCATGCTGAACAGCGACACGTAGCCCAGGCAAAGCCACGCCGACAGACTGATCGTGCTGAACGAGGCGGGCGCCAAGCACAGACTCAACACCGCCATGAGCGGTAGCGACAGCACCAGCGCCCAGCAAATCACCTGCCAGCCGCCGAGGGTGCGCGACAACTTCGCGCCTTCGGCATAACCGAGGCCGCAGGCCAGAATGGCCGCGAGCATCAGCAGGTCACCGGTGGGCGAGGCCGTCAGACCTTGTGCCAGGGCGAACCCGACGACCAAAGCGCTGCCGAGAATCGAGAACATCCAGAACACCGGTCGCGGCCGCTCACCGCCGCGCAGCACGGCGAAAATTGCCGTGGCCAGTGGCAGCACGCCGACAAACACAATCGAATGTGCTGACGTCACGTGTTGCAGCGCCAGGGCGGTCAGCAGCGGGAAGCCGAGCACCACGCCCATCGCGACTATCAACAGCGACAGCCACTGATTGCGCGCCGGGCGCTGCTCGCGAAACAACCACAACAGCGCCACCGCCAACACCCCGGCGATGGCGGCGCGGACCACGGTGAGAAACACCGGATCGAATTCCAGCACCGCCACACGCGTGGCCGGCAGCGAACCGCTGAAAATCACCACGCCGATAAAACCGTTGATCCAGCCGCTGGTTTTTTCCAGTGCCGGGGTCGTCAGATTCGAGGTCCGTTCCATCACCGTTCACGCTCAGAAGTGGGTTGCGTTGCGGTCATGCTAGAGCTGAGAATCAGCACAATCAAAAAATTGTCATGGATACATCCGGCATGCCACGTTCACGCTACAAGACACTGGTTGACGCCTTTGCCGCAGACATTCGCTCGGGCCAATTGCCGCCGGGTACGCGGTTGCCGACTCATCGGCAATTAGCGGCTCAAGAAGGGTTAGCGCTGGTCACGGCCTCGCGGGTGTACGCGGAGCTGGAGGCGATGGGCCTGGTCAGCGGCGAGACCGGGCGCGGCACGTTTGTCCGCGAAACCTCGCTGTCGCCGGGGCAGGGCATCGATCAGAAACAGGTGGCGGTCGGCATGATCGACCTTAACTTCAACTACCCGTCGCTGCCCGGTCAGGCCGATTTGTTGCGCAGCGCGTTGCGCCAACTGGCGTTGTCGGGTGATCTGGAGGCGTTGCTGCGCTACCAGCCGCACGCCGGTCGTGCCCACGAGCGCGCGTCGGTCGCTCGGCATCTGCTGACGCGCGGGGTGAACGTCGAGGCCGAGCAAGTGCTGATCGTCAATGGCGCCCAGCAAGGCCTGGCGGTGACGCTGATGGCGCTGCTCAAACCCGGTGATGTGATTGCCGCCGATGCGCTGACCTATTCCGGGTTCAAGGTGCTGGCCGAAGCGCTGCACCTGGAGGTCGTGGCGATTGCATTCAACGAGCATGGGCCGGATCTCGCCGCGCTGGACAAACTCTGTCGCAGCCGCTCGGTGCGCGCCGTGTACAGCATGCCGACGTTGCACAATCCGCTGGGCTGGGTGATGCCGCTGGCGCAGCGCGAGCAGTTGGTGGCGATTGCCCGTCAGCATGATCTGACGATCATTGAGGACGCAGCCTACGCATTTCTGGTGGACAACCCACCGCGTACGCTGATCGATCTGGCGCCGGAGCGCACGGTGTACGTCTCGGGCCTGTCGAAAAACATCGCCACAGGTCTGCGCGTCGGTTTCATCGCTGCACCGACAGAGACCGTGCCGGCGCTGGAACGCATCATTCGCGCCACGACCTGGAATACGCCGGGCATCATGACTGCCATCGCCTGTGGCTGGCTCGACGACGGCACAGTGACGCTGCTGGAGGAACAGAAGCGCAACGACGCCAAGGCGCGGCAGGCACTGGCGGCCGAAGTGTTGAAAGGACTGCCGAGACTTGGCCATCCGGCGTCGTATTTCTTGTGGCTACCGTTGCCGGAGGATGTGCGCGCCGATCAGATTGTCGTCGAGCTGATGCACGAACAGATTTCCGTCACCACCGCCGAGCCGTTTTCGGTGTCGGGCCATGCGCCGCATGCGATTCGTCTGGCATTAGGCTCGGTGGACATGGACGTGTTGCGTCACGCATTGATTAAAATCAGAAAGGTCGTTGGCGCTTACCGGTAAAAACAAAATGCTACCCTTGCGCCGCCCGATGCAGACCGATCCGGAACCCTCGATGAAAAACACCGCAGCACTGTCACTCGCCCTGATGCTCGGCACCAGCCTGTTCAGTACGCTCTCCCACGCCGCGGGCGACCCCGAGGTCGGCGCGAAAATCTTCCCGCGTTTGTGTGGCGGCTGCCATCAGGTCGGCGAATCGGCCCGTCCCGGATTCGGCCCGCAGCTCAATGGCATCATTGGTCGGCCTGCCGGGACGTCAGAGAATTACGTGTATTCCGATGCGATGAAGAACTCGGGGGTGACTTGGGATCGTGAGACGCTTATCGCTTATCTGAAGGATCCGAAAGGTGTGGTGCCGGGTACGCGGATGATTTTCTGGGGGCTGAGCGACGAAGAGAAACTCGACAATCTGCTGGCATACCTCCAGACCTTCACGCAATAACGGCAGGAGCTGGCGCAGGTTGCGATTGATTGTTCCCATGCTCTGCGTGGGAATGCAGCCCACAGGGGTCATAACCGTCACGGCCACGCCTTGTTCGCGATTCAAGTTGGTGTGTTCGGGCGATATGCCGGGCACCCAAGTCCCTGATTGAAAAATGACATGAAAAAGCTTTCGGCGTTTTTGCCGCCTTCAAGGAACCCACCATGAAATCTTTGCTATTGGCAGCGCCGCTGTTGTTTGCCACCGGACTGGCCCACGCTGGCATCCCCCTGCTCAACGCTACGTGCCCAGGCAAGATCGAAGTGCACGCCGATGAGGGTGGCCCGATTTATATCAATGGCAAGGAAGGCCAGTTGAAGAAATTCAACGACAACTACTTCGAAGCCAAAGGCGCGGGCGTGACCATTTCCCTGAGTATCAATCCCGATGGTTCGCCTGCTGTGTCCTACACCGGGAAGAACAAGGCCAACGGGATTTGCGAAGTGAAGAAGGCCTGATCACGCCACTTGGTTACGGCCCGCTGCTTTGGCTTGATAGAGCTGCTGATCAGCGCGTTTGATCAGAGCACTGTGGCTGTTGTCGGCCGGATCCGCCAGGCCGACGCCGATGCTCACCGTCACATTCCCGACCACAGGAAAATCGGCCTCGGCAACCGCCGCGCGAATTTTCTCGGCGACAACTTCCGGGGTGTCGGGTTTGGCGATTTCCGGCAACAGCACAGCGAACTCTTCGCCGCCGTAACGGGCGACGAAGTCGGTGGTGCGCAAGCTGCTCTGAATCAGTTGCGCCAACTGCTGTAGTACCTCATCCCCCACCGCGTGACCGTGCGTGTCATTGATTCGTTTGAAGTGGTCGGCATCGATCAGCAGCAGGGAAAACGGGCGTCCGGTGCGGCGGAACAGCAGTGTGTACTCGGTGAGCTTCTCATCGAAACGGCGACGGTTGTATACGCCGGTCAAGGCATCGTGGGTCGCCAGATTCAGCAGTTCGGCGTTGGCCAGTGTCAGGGCTGCGGTGCGTTGTGCCACGGTGGCTTCCAGCGAGGCATTGGCCTCTTGCAGTTCGCGCTCTTTACCGAGCAGCGATTGCGTCATTGCATCAATGGATTGCCCGAGCTGGGCAATTTCCAGCACCGGGTGCTGCAGTGGGAATTGCGCGCCGGGCTGTTGGTTTTGCACCTGCCGTGCCGAGCGCGCGAGTTGTTCGATCGGACGGCTCAGGTAGAGCGCCAGGTAGTAAGCGACCAAACCGAACAGCACCGCCGCGACCACACCCAGGATCAGCAATTTGTACATCAGCAGGCGCGCCGGTTGCAGCGCGGTTTCCAATGGCTGGCGCACGGCAATCGACCACGACAGCGCCGTACTCGATGGCGTCGGGACGGTGACCATGCTGGTGAGGAAGCCGTTACCCGCGGTCCAGCCCTGCAACTTCGAATCAGTCGCCGCCAGTTGCTGGCCCATCAGTGCTTCGGGATAGAGAATCTTGCCATCGTGATCGATGATCAACGCTTCGATATCCGGCATTGAGTTTTTATGCGAAAACGCCGCCGACTCGACAATGCGCGTGACCCAGCTCCAGTGTGCATGGGCGCCCAGGACACCAATCACCTGACCGTCGGCGTTATGGATCGGCGCGGCGAAATCGATGAAACGCAGCGGTTCACCGTTCGGCAGCCCCGGCAGCAATTTCGCCAGCAACACCGCTTCGTGAGGGTCGCCGGTGTACTCACTGCGTAAACCGGCCTGGAACCACGGCCGTTGTTGCACTGACCGACCGACCAGCAACTCGTTGACGGCCTGATGCACCTTGCCCTCGGCATCGGTGACGCCCATCCACGCATACTCGGCGCGCGCCTGAGTGCGCAGTTGCATCGATTTCAGAATCGCCGGGTTGTCCAGATCGCCACGCTCAAGATGCGGCGCGCGGCTGAGCAGATAAACCTCCAACTGGCGTTCGCGCAGTTGTTCACCCAGCAACGATGCGGCCGAGCGCGCGGTGTTGAGCAAGGCATTGCCGCTGGCCTGCTTCATCTGTTCCGTGGCGATGTGACCGACATAGAAGCCAACGCTGAGCAGTGTCAGCAGGGATAAACCGGCAAACCAAAGGGTGAGGTGGCTACGCAGACTGGCTTTGAGCATGGGCAGGCGAGGTCTGTTTTGGAGTTGTGCCCGCATGGTATGCGCAATGGGCGGTGGGTGGCCAGTCGGGGAATGGATGGCGGCGGACGTGAAAAAGCCCGGCTGATCAGGCCGGGCTTTTATTGCGATTGCGATGAAGCCGCAGCGTTAAGCGACGCGGCGTTCGATCAGGCGATCAGCGCCACCTTCGGCAACACGGCGTTCGAGCAGGCGATCGGAACCACCTTCGGCAACGCGGCGTTCGAGCAGACGATCGGAACCACCTTCGGCAACGCGGCGTTCGAGCAGGCGATCGGAACCACCTTCGGCAACACGGCGTTCGAGCAGGCGATCGGAACCGCCCTCGGCAACACGACTTTCAATCAGCTTGTCCGAGCCGCCTTCAGCGACCTGGGTGTGTGCCGCAGTGGCGGCAAAAGCGTTAATGGCGAAAACCGAGAAAGCGATGCCGAGAAGGGTTTGGCGTTTCATGATCGTGTGCTCCAAGGGGTAGTTGTTTGTCTGGAGCCGATGTTACGCCGTGGATTATTTATGAGAACTTCATTGACGTGATGGTGACTATCGACGCCAGCAATGTATGCCCGAACCCCCGTTTCATGGGGCTGTTGATCGCACACACAGCTCACCGGTCGCCCGCGTCAGGGCCAGTTCATGCAACGCATCGTGGGCCAGGCCACTGCGCGCCTTGGCCAGCCACGCCGGGCAATTGGCGTCATGGCGATACGGCGTGAAGGCGGCGTATTGCTGCAGCAGGCGGGTTTGCAGTTCATCCAGGCGCGGGCGGATCTGCTTGCCCAGGTCGGGGCGCGGGGTGTCCGGCGCGCTACCGGTCGCTTGCCACTGTGCGAGCAAACCGTACTGCACCAGTTTGTTCGCCTCCATTTGCGCAGCAATCAGTTGCGCCACGTCCTCCGGGTCGAGCTGGCGCTCGGTGGCCAGCGTACGGGCATTGGCGATGACCTGCGCCTCGCGAGGGCTGTCCTGAATCGGCTTGCCGCTGTCCCATTTGGTCAGCGCGACGAGGTCGCCGATGTTCAGGCGTTCGTTGAGTGTTTCCAGCAACGGCTGCAGTTCGGCACCGGAAGGGAGCCTCGCTGCCTTAGTAGTGCTGGTCAGGAAAAAAAGAAAAATACAGATTGGCAAACGTAGGGAGTGGTACATGAGTAGTCTCAACAGTAAGGAATTATGACTTTTGAGCGTCGTAAATCAGGGTATTGCTAAATGCATATGTTTGAGTTTTGTAGTCGACCAACGTTGCATGAGTGTGCCGGCGCGTTCTTTCCCTGTCTGTCCAGCTGAGACCGGCGTGCTAGGACGCAACTGGAGCACTGACCTGTTCAGTTTCATATGTCAAGCGGTAGGAAGTATCAGTGCGTGTGCTCTGAACGCTCCGATACAGAAGATGAAGAAGGAAGCCAAGCCAATAGAAAGGCTCAGCGTATCGTTTCTTGCGTAGCTGCATGAATGATGGCAATTTGGGTGCTGTGAGATACTAGATGCTAGCGTTTATCTAAAGCATGAAAGTTTTTTATAAAGATTAGCGCTGCTGGAACAAGCAGGTAAAAATAAAGGATTAGAAGATGAGCTACAAGGCAGAATTTAATGGTTGGAGCGAAATCACCCTGGCAGATCTGCTCGTAGCCTATCGCAAGGCGAAGGCAGATTGCTATTTTGAAAATACATTTCCTGCTTCAATTAAATTCGCGGATTATGAACAAGATTTGCTCGTCAACCTGAGTGAGCTATTGGAACGGTTGCGAGTAAAACAAGGGTTTTCTAAAGATCCAGATTTGATAGGTGAATTTCGGATTTTGCCGAAAAAATTATCTTTAAAGCAAAAAAGTAATGCGCCAGAAAATGGTCATGTCCATTTTTCTAACTCCAATCGTGCGATGGAGGATTTACTTTATAAAAAGGATGTTACTCCAGAGTTTAGAGTGGTTGGTGATTTTCCGGTTGACGCTCACGTACTTTCGGCTCTATGGATTAATACTGTTGGGCACAAGTTTGATGCGATGCTCGGAAGTAGTTGCTATGGAGCTAGGTTGAAACGAGTAAACAGTGATGAGCTATTTGCGGATTCTCAAGATAAACCACTCCATATAAGCGCGATTGGATCTTTTGTTTCATATTTTCAGCCTTACCAAAAATGGCGTAACGATGGGCTCACAGCAATCCGAAGTGAGCTTGAACAGAACCGAGAAATTATTGCTGCATCCTTGGATTTGAAAGCCTTTTATCACTTTGTGGACCCTCTCATTCTAGCGTCATCTGATTTTCATGCTGAGTTGGGACTTGAGTTAAATGGTGCTGAACGAGACTTTACTGTGGAGTTCGCAAAATTTCTTAAAGTGTGGGCCGAAGGAGCGGAGAAGTTTTCGAAGAAAATTATTTCAAACAGAATAAATGTGCCTGGTGGGCTTGCCATTGGATTGACTGCAAGTCGGGTTATATCGAACGTTTTGCTGTTTCGTTGGGATAACCTAATAAAGGAGAAAATCGCACCAGTTCACTATGGCAGATATGTCGATGATATGTTTTTAGTTTTGCGTGATACGGGAACGATCCGCAGTAGTGAAGATTTTATGAATTTTTTGCAGAATAGACTAGGAACAGAGGTTATTTCACGCGCTGGTAATGCTAAAAAGCAAATTTGGCAAATTTACCAAGGTGAAGATTTTCAGGGGAATAGCAAGATAAAGTTGCAGGCGGACAAACAAAAGCTATTTGTACTCCAGGGACGTGCTGGGCTTGATTTGTTAGATACGATAGAGAAAGAAATAAGTGAGTTGTCAAGTGAACACCGCCTTATGCCATCGCCGAACCAGCTTGAGGACTCGACAGCGGCGAGGGTTTTATCTGCCGCAGGGAGTGTCGGCGAAAGTGCTGATACGTTACGTCGTGCTGATGGACTAACAATCCGACGATTGAGTTGGTCCTTACAACTACGACATGTAGAGACGCTTGCTAGAGATCTCCCAGCCCAAGAATGGCATGAGCAGCGGCAGGAGTTTTACCAGTTCGCCCATGATCACATACTTCGCCCTGATAATTTGTTTGCTCATTTTACATATCTCCCACGGTTGCTGGGTTTCGCAATCAGTATGAATGAATGGCAGGAAGCAGAAAAAATTGCTTTGCAGGCCTATCGTTGTTTGCAACAATTATCCGTTGCAGTACCGAAAGGAATGCCGATATCAATCAATGGAGTTGATGCTAAAAGCGGAGCTAATTTGTGGCTTTTAGTAAAGGGTACTCTCACTTGGCTGTTTGTAGATGCAGCTACCCGATACTATGATCCTGATCGGCTTTTGCTAGGGACGCGTTCAAAAAAAGAGCAGAGATTAGCAGATCTATTTTTAAAAGGGATTTTTGATAGCTTGCTTGAAGTTGAGAGTTTGTTGGGGTTCCGATTTGGGTCTGAGGATTTTGAGAAGAAGGCGCCATTAGTGGCGTTGGCAGATTTGGCTCATGAACCGTATAAAAGAATTCTGCGAAGTCGGGCTGCGGGTGGTTTGATAGAGTGTCGCAAGGGAAACAAGGGTGCTGCTGCTTTAAAATTGCTGGAAGCATCAATGCTGTTGGATACGTCAGTTTTAAAGAGTTTCCTTAAATCATCCAGGCGTAGCCGACTGCCGAACCTTGAGCAAGATGAACGAAAAAAAGAGAGTTATTTGCCATATTTGTTTCCCACGCGACCGTTAAGCCCACTGGAAATATCAGAGTTGGCCCCGGAGTGTGTAGGGTTGTGTAAGATTAATGGGAACCGATCTAGTGAAAAACCGTCTACAATTTGGGCGCAATATACCCAGGCGCTGGGTGGAGTTTGGATCCAACCTACTTTGCTCGCAACTGAGCAGGATTGTGGTATAGGGGGGCAGTCACAGACGTCTAACAAATATATTAGAATTGGTACGGAGCGAAAGAAAAAGTTGACTATAGCTCTCACCAATTTGAAGACCGATGAAGCAGATTGGGCTGCAATGGCGTGTGGTAAGCCCAACTTATCTCGAGAGAGATATCAGAGAATAGCAGAACTTATTAATCAATCTATTAAGCTAACTCCAAAGCCAGACTATGTTTTGTTTCCGGAGCTTTCAATTCCGCTGAAGTGGGTGGATAGCTTGGCCTCCAGGCTTATAGATGAAGGTATCAGTTTGATTGCTGGAACTGAGTATCGGCACTGTAGTGATGATGAAGTATTCAGCGAGGCTTGTTTGGTTCTTACGGATAATCGTTTAGGTTATCCGTCTGCGGTTAAGATATGGCAGCCTAAGCTACTTCCTGCTGTTGGTGAAGATAAAGAGCTGATTTCAAGGTACGGAAAGAAATGGGCGGATTCGAAAATTTTGCGAATGCGTACCAAGCCTGTCTATATACATAATGGTATTAATTTTGGTGTTATGGTATGTTCGGAGTTGCAGAATAGTAAAGAACGAGTCAGGTTTCAGGGAGAGATAGATGCTCTAATGGTTTTAAGTTGGAATCAGGATTTAGAAACGTTTTCCTCGTTGGTGGAAGCTGCGGCTCTCGATGTTCACGCATATACTGTGCTTGTGAATAATCGTAAATATGGCGATAGTAGAGTTCGCGCACCCGCAAAAGAAAGCTTTATGCGGGATATAGCGCGAGTGCGAGGTGGTGATAACGATTTTGTTATTGCTGCAACTCTGGATGTCGACGCTCTACGCGCTTTTCAAAGTAGGGCGAAACGGTGGGCTGAAAGTGATGATAAGTTTAAGCCCGTACCTGAAGGTTTTAAAATGAGCAGTCAGCGACGTAAGACGCCGCCGAAGTGATTTTCTGTCGAATTTGAAGTTCAAGCGATAAACTTTAATTTGCTAGAGGGTTTATTGCTTGAAATTTGGTTTTTGGTTTGGGTCTTAGTAGTGTTAATTAAAAAGGATTAGTACATAGGTGGTCGTATTTTTCTATTTGTTTATTGGAGTCTTATATGCTCGCAGAGGGTTTTTATAAGGTGATGCTTCACCTTGGTTTGTTGGTAGGGAAATGCAACTCGTTGAAAGCACTAAAATATTACTTGTTCTTAAAAATGCTTGTTGTCGAAACGATTAAAGGTGGCCTCCGGCGTAGTGCTAATTAAGTTTTTAGGGAGCCAAAAACTTTAGCAAAATATGGGCGGCTTGGATTCTAGGGAACCGCTTGCAAAGCCGAAATAGCAATTTTTGGTGACGGAGTAGGGTGCATAAAATCAATTGGATTCAGTTGCCTACCTAAAATGTTAATTGCGCCCCGCGTGCAACTCACCGAAGCTATCCTCCATCAGCCCTCCCGCCGTCGAGATGGACCTCTATTCAATGCAAGCCGTCGCCCAACGCCCACTCTGGCACACCTACCTGCTGTTCCTCGCGCCGATGGTGCTGTCCAATTTTCTGCAATCGATGTCGGGCACGGTCAACAGCATCTACATCGGTCAGATGCTCGGCACCCAGGCGTTGGCAGCGGTGTCGGGGATGTTTCCCATCGTGTTCTTCTTTATCGCACTGGTGATCGGCCTCGGCGCGGGCGCCGGGGTGTTGATCGGTCAGGCATGGGGCGCGCGTGAGCCGCACATGGTCAAGGCGATTGCCGGGGCGACGCTGTTGCTCGGGGTGTTGATCGGTCTGGTGGCTGCGGTGCTGGGCAGCGTGTTCGCGCGACAGGCGCTGACCGGGCTGGGCACGCCGGCAGATGTGCTCGACGATGCGGTGGCGTATGCCCATGTGATGATGTGGATCTTGCCGTCGCTGCTGGTGTTTGTGTTGTTCACGCAGCTGTTGCGCGGGGTCAGCGATACGCTGTCGCCATTGCTGGCGCTGATGGTCTCGACCTGCGTCGGGCTGGCCCTGACACCGGCGCTGATTCGCGGCTGGTTCGGCTTGCCGCAACTGGGCATTCAGAGCGCGGCGTATGCGGGGCTGGCCGGTAACCTGGCGGCGATGGCATGGCTGGCGTGGCGCCTTATTCGCAAGGGCCATCCACTGGCGCCGGACCGCGAGTTCTTTGCTGCGTTGCGCCTCGACGGGGTGATTCTCGGCAAGGTGTTGCGCATCGGCCTGCCGACCGGCGTGCAGATGATTGTACTGTCGCTGTCGGAGTTGGTGATTCTGGCGCTGGTCAACCAGCACGGCTCGCAAGCGACGGCGGCGTATGGCGCGGTGACGCAGATCGTCAACTATGTGCAGTTCCCGGCGTTGTCGATTGCAATCACCGCGTCGATCCTCGGTGCACAGGCCATCGGCGCCGGGCGGCTGGAGCGCATGGGGCCGATCCTGCGCACCGGGCTGTTGATCAACGTATGCCTGACCGGCGGCCTGATCGTGCTCGGTTACCTGTTGTCGCACTGGTTGCTGGGACTGTTCCTGACCGAGGATTCGACCCGGGCAATGGCTGAGCATCTGCTGCACATCATGCTGTGGAGCCTGTTGGTCTTTGGCTTCCAGGCCATCATTGGCGGGATCATGCGCGCCAGCGGCACGGTGTTGGTGCCGGTGATCATTGCGATCATTTGCGTGGTCGGTGTGCAGCTGCCAGCGGCGTACTGGCTGGACGGGCAATATGGTTTGCAAGGCGTGTGGATGGCGTTTCCGGTGGCGTATCTGGGCATGCTGGTACTGCAGACCCTGTATTACAAACTGGTCTGGCAGCATCAGAAAATCGAGCGCTTGGTGTAGGCGCTGGCGTATCGGACGGATGTTTGCTTAAGTCAATCGAGTCCCTCGACGGCAAGCCCCGCCTGGAGAATCCGATGTCGATCCGATCGCTGCTGGCTGCCGCGTGTTCGCTGTGCGTCGTCTGTGCCGCGCAGGCAGTCGAATACACGCGGGTCAACACCACCGCCAGCCAGATCAGTTTTACCTACAACCAGATGGGCTCGCCGATGTATGGCACCTTTGGCAAGTTCGAGGCGACACTGGACTTTGATACCGACAACCTCGCCAACGCCCGTACCACGCTGCACATTGACCTCAACAGCATCGATGCCGGCAGCGAAGACGCCAACACCGAGCTGGTGAAACCGGCGTGGTTCGACACTGAAAAATTTCCCGTGGCGGTGTTCGAATCCCGACGTTTCACCCGATTGGCCGAGCGTCGCTATCTGATCGACGGACAACTCACCCTCAAGGGCATTACCCGCGAAGTGCAGGTGCCGGTGGAACTGAAACCGGGCAGCGCCATCGGCATTTTCGACGGTGACCTGATACTCAAGCGCGACGAGTTCGGCCTCGGCGCGGGGGAGTGGGCGGACAGCGTGGTGTCCAAGGACATCGCCATCAAATTCAAAGTGGTGGCGCCACAGCAGTGACGCTCGCCGTTGCAATCAATAGGCCCGCCAGTGCCCCGGCACCCAGCGCCATTGGTTGCCGCCCCAGCGATAGTGCCCGGCAACCCAGTGATAACCCGGTGCCGGCATCACCGGAACCACTTCGACCAGCGGCGGAGGCCGATGCGGACGGGCCGGCTCGACGACGCAACCGGACAACGTAACGGCCACCAGCGTGGCGGCCAGCAGTGCTTTAACGGTTTTCGACATGGTGGTGTTCTCGCAAGAAGTGATGGCTAGGCTGTCGCGCATTCATCGCACCCAATGCCCCTCGACCCAGAACCAGTTTGGCCCGCGTGCCTGCCAGTGCCCGGGTTTCCAGCGCGCGCCGTACCTCACCGGTTGCCAGTGGCCGGGTATCCACACATAACCGCGTCCTTGCCAGCGCCAATGACCTTGATCCCAGACATAACCAGGACGCGCGCCGGGCATCACTTCCATACGCATCGGCGGCGGGGCTTGCTGGACGATCACCACCGGTTGCGCAAACACCGGGGCGCTGCTCAGCGCCGCCAGCGTCAGCGGCACCAGCAGCAGGGTTTTTCGCCATTTGGACAGGGAACGCAAAACGCTCATGACAACTCCTCAAGGCCTGCGTCGAAAAGTGAACGCAGCTGCAGAATTGGATGCCTGATTTGCGAAAGATCCCCTATGCGGCGGATGAATTTTTTTTCAGGGAGGGCGATGCGAGAACGTCAGGATGGCGCCGCAGCAAGACGCCCGGCGCGCGTGATGGTTTTTGCCTGTGAGTCTGGACTCAATAGAACCGGTCTTGCTCTTTCATTGCCTGAATCTGCCAGAACGTTCTGCCCGAGATCAGCAGAAACAGCAACGCGAGCAACACACCACCAGTCATGATGCAGAAGCTCGTTCGGTAGCTCTGCAACTGGCTGGCGATGCAGCTTTTATCGGGCATCCACGGCGACACCAGCAGGGTGATCGGACCATCGACTTCGTACTGGGTATGCTCAACGTAGCGTTCGTCGGCGTGTTGCCCTTCATGGGTCTGGCCTTGAGCATCGGTGTATTGATAGTGAATGACCTTGCCATTGGCGTTCATTGGAATCTGCTCCAATGCCGTGACGCTGCCGCGGTTTTCCACACCGTTGAAACTCAGCGCCCCATAAAGCATGCCCGACTTGTGAGCCATTGCAGCGAGCAGCAGAACTACGCAGCAAGCAACGGTCAGCATGACGATACGGTTATAGAGGTGATCCTTGGCAGCTTCGCGCGGGTAGTACATGGCCGATCCCTGGTGGTGACTTTTGTAGGAGACCGTTACATCGGCGCTCGGAACAGGAACTTTAGACGTCGAGCGGGCCGGTCACGGTATGATGTCGCGGCTCGTCGACCGCAGCGCCGGTCGGCAACGCTTTTTACCGTCGGAGTTCCTCATGCCACGCATCACCCACTACAAAACCCCATGCCCCGAAGGCGTCAACAGCCAGATCCTGCAAATGGTCGTCGATTACCTGACCGACATCAGCGCGGTCGGTCTCGGCCCGAGCAACCTGCTGTACAACGTCTATCAGTACGCGGTCGGCTATGAGGTGCATCTGTATCTGGAAGCGTTGAATGGCGAGAAGGGCACCGACGTCGAGTTGCTGGTCGCCACCGACGAGGATGATCCAGAGCAAGTGATCGGTTTTCTGTTGTACCTGCCGGTGCAGGGCGATTGGGAAGCCTGCAGCGTGGCTTATATGGCCGTGCGCGAAGGGCATCGGCGTCAGGGCGTGGCGCGGGCGCTGATCGGCGAAATGCTCGGGCGTTATCCCCACGCGGAACTGGCCTGCACCGTGGGTAAAGTCCCGTACTTCGAAGCCTTGGGTTTTGAAGTGATCGGTTCACGGGAAACGCAGGTATTGATGAGCACCCGGCATTACCGCAGCAACGGCCTGCGCGGATTTATCGACACCACGCCGATTTACCGGTCGCTGGAAGTCCAGCAGATCCACACCTATCTGCTGCAGAAAAACGGCAAGCGGGCGATGCTCGATGCTGAGAAACAGCGCGATCGACACCTCGATCAGACCACCCGCCACACCGAAGAATTTGTCCGGCAACGCCTGACCGTACACTGACCTCACATCGCTGAAAAAGCCCTTGCTGTGAATGGCGCAGCAAGGGCTTTTTTGTGCGCGTCATTCAGCCGAGTTTGACGTTCATGGTGATCCGCGCCGTGAACACGTGCTTGCCCTCGGTGTCGCGAATATCCACGGTGACGATCTTGTCGCCCTCGCTTTGCCAATCCACACCTTCACCACTGGCCACTGCCGTCACATCGGTTTTCGCCTTGGCCAGGTACTCCACGGTCATGCCTTTGGGGATCCAGCGTGCGCCGCCCGGGATCGATACATCGGTCATCATCCCGGCGGCGAGTTCTGCGGCGTTGCACATGGCAATGGCATGCACGGTGCCGAGGTGATTGGTGATCTCTCGACGGAACGGCACTTGCACCGTCGCCGCATTGGCGCGCAACTCGGTCACCAGCGGGTTGATGGTGCTGAAGTACGGCGCGACCTGGCAGGCCATCTGGCTGAAGGCTTGCGGACCTGCGCTGTTGAACATGCTGAGAAACTGACTCA
Source organism: Pseudomonas sp. GM24 (assembly GCF_000282235.1). NCBI lineage: Bacteria > Pseudomonadati > Pseudomonadota > Gammaproteobacteria > Pseudomonadales > Pseudomonadaceae > Pseudomonas > Pseudomonas sp. GM24. The sequence goes on from NZ_AKJR01000177.1 coordinate 24,496, forward strand.
TGGAAACGCCTCGCGAAAAGTGAATTTGCAGAATGATGTTCCGTTACAGAATAATATTCTGTAACGGAACGGTATTCGGTCTGCGGGAAATCTGTCAACCTGTGCGTGTTTTTTCATGGGCACGACGTGTGCCTTTCAATCCGATTTTCAGGCAGTCAGCCGCATGGACACCGCAGATCTACTGGAACGCAGTTACCCCGGCCGTCGCGCCGAACTCAAGCGCGATATCTTTCGCAAGGCGCTGAGCCTGTTCAATGAACAGGGGATCGAGGCCACCACCATCGACATGATTCGCGCCGAGTGCGACACCAGCGTCGGGGCGATCTATCACCATTTCGGTAACAAGGAGGGCTTGGTCGCCGCATTGTTTTTCACCGCGCTGGAGGATCAGGCGCGCCTGCGCGATGCCTATCTGGAGGCTGCGAAAACCACCGAGGAAGGTGTGCAGGCGCTGGTGTTCAGCTACGTCGATTGGGTCGAACGTCAACCGCAGTGGGCGCGCTTCCAGTACCACGCACGATTTGCCGTGACCAAAGGGCCGTTCAAAGACGAACTGACCGAGCGCAACAAGACCCGCAATCTGCGTCTGCGCGACTGGCTGGCCGAATCGGGACGCGCTGCCGAACTCAAGGCGCTGCCCGCCGAACTGTTGCCGTCGTTGATCATTGGTCAGGCCGACAGTTACTGCCGCGCCTGGTTGGCCGGACGAGTGAAGGGCAGCCCGGCGGACTATCGCGAGTTGCTGGCACAAGCGGCCTGGCGCTCGATTTGCGCCGACGCACCGCCGGACTGCTGATTTACGCAGACAAAAAAAGAGCCTCAAAGCTCTTTGATGGGGAGGAAGTGGAGCCCGTGAGGCTCAAGGTGCGCATGAAGCAAGGCACGGGCTTGATTGGGGTTCAGAGCACCCGTGCCTACGCAGTGCTCGAAGAGCGGAGCTACTGCGTGATTCCATCGTAGGAGTGTGCAAGCGGTGGCTCAAGTACCGCCAGTCGCCCGGGCGGCGGCGCGTTCGACCATGGCCAGGAGGGTCGCAAACAGTTCGTCACTGGCCTCTTGCGTGCTGATTTCACCGTTGGCCGCCGCGTGCGACAGCGCTTCGGCGGCGCCGAGCATCGCCCGCAATGCGGCCTGGCTGATCTGCCCGCCGCTGGCGTGCGGCGCCAGATCGCGGCGGCATTTTTCAAGGAAGATCGCCTCGTACTCGCGCTTTATCTTCTCCAGTTCCGGGGTGCTCGCCAGCGCAGCGATGATCCCTGGTATCTCGTTGCCCTGCAGCATCACGCAATCAACGTACGCTGTGGCAATCACCGAAGCGATGCCGGTCAGTGTCGGCTCGCTTTGGGCGACGGCGGCGTCCATCAGCAACGTTTGTCGTGCATCGAAATCCCGATAGAGCGCTGCGAGCAATCCGGAGCGCGTGACGAAATGATCGTACACCACCGGTTTAGTCACCCCGGCCATTTCGGCGAGATAGCCGAGGGTCAGGGCGTCGGTGCCTTCGGCGCGGATGATTTGCCAGCCGACATCGAGCAATTGGCGCAGGCGATCTTCACGGGACAGGCGACGCCGCGGAGCGGGGGGGACGGGTTGGCTGATTTCAGTGGTTGACATCGTTTATATACCAAACGTAACTTACTGTTCGTAACTTACCAAGAGTATATAAGCCTTGGTGAGCAATCACCAACCGGAGAATTGCCATGCACGCCTTGATCGTCGTCGCGCATCACGACCCACGCTCGCTGACCCACAGCGCCGCCGCGCAAATTGCCGAAAGCCTTGTTCAGGCTAACCCGGCCAACACTTTTGAAATCGCCGATCTCTTTGCCGAAGGCTTCGAACCACGTTTCGGCGCGGCCGATTTCGCGGTACATCACCGTGAGTCCGCGCCGCCCGCCGATGTCCTGGCCGAGCAGGCACGCATCGACCGCGCCGATACCTTGGTGCTGGTGTACCCGGTGTACTGGTGGTCGATGCCGGCATTGCTCAAAGGCTGGATTGATCGGGTGTTCAGCAATGGCTGGGCTTTTGATTTCAGTGGTGACCTCAAGCATGTGAAGCTGCTGCAGCGCCTGCGTGTGCACCTAGTCGGCCTCGCCGGCGCGGATGCGCGCACCTATGAACGCCATGGCTATGGCGCGGCGATGAAAGCGCAGATTGAACACGGGATTTTCGATTACTGCGGGGCGACAGTGCTGAGTTCGACGTTGCTGCCGGAATCGGAGTTGCGCGATCCACGGGAGCAGTTGGCGGTTGCAAGGGAACTCGGCAGCCAAATCTTCACATAACCCCTGTAGGAGCTGCCGAAGGCTGCGATCTTTTGATCTTGTCTTTTAAAAGCAAAATCAAAAGATCGCAGCCTTCGGCAACTCCTACAGTGTTTTTACGGTGTCAGCGGGCGCCGGGCCAGCCTGATTTTTCGAGGGCAGCGAGCAGGGTTTCGGCATCCAGTCCCGGCACCGAATGGCCGTTACCCTCGGTGCTGTCGCTGGTCAGCAACGCATTGATGATCGCTTCTTCAACCGCTTCGGTGGCGGCCAGGAACAGCTCGCTGATGTGGTCATTGTTGACCATGCGCAAACCATCGCAGGTCGGCGCGCCTTTGCCTTCGTAGGCCGCGGGCGGCACGTGAGCGTTGCCGGTGGCGAAGGCGATGAAGATGTCGCCACTGTGATCCTCGTTACCGCCGCCGGTGCGCGCCAGGCCCAGGCTCGCGCGTTGCGCCAGACGTGTGCACTGGTGCGGCAACAGCGGCGCATCGGTGGCCAGGCAGACGACGATCGAACCCATGCCCGGATGCGGTAATGAGGCGCGCAAGAACGGCGAATCTTTCTGCTCCATGTAACGTCCGACCGGGTAGCCGTCGACCCGCAACTCACTGCGAATACCGTGGTTGGCCTGTACGATTGCGCCGACAGTCCAGCCGCCCTGAGCACTGCTCAAACGGCGCGACGCGGTGCCGATGCCTCCCTTGAATTCATGGCAGATCATGCCGCTGCCGCCGCCGACGGCGCCTTCCGTGACGGGACCATCCACGGCGGCGAAGAGCGCTTCGGCGACGTGTTCAGGCTGGACGTGAAAACCGTTGATGTCATTGAGCAAGCCGTCAAAGGTTTCCAGCACCACCGGCATGTTCCAGTAGAGGCGACCGTCGTCCGGTTGTTGCTGGCGATCCAGTGCAATCAATGCATCGCGCACCACACCGAGGCTGTGGGTGTTGGTGAACGCAATCGGGCTGGTCAGCAGACCCGCCTCGCGAATCCACTCAAGTCCGGTGGCGTCACCATTACCGTTGAGCACATGCACGCCGGCAAAACACGGTTGCTGATTGGTCGAACCCGGACGCGGTTCGATCAGCGTGACGCCGGTGCAGATGTCGCGTCCGGCACTGCTGCGTCCGCGCACGTTGCTGTGGCCGACGCGCACGCCGGGGACGTCGGTGATGGCATTGAGCGGGCCGGGAGGTAGTTGGCCAATGCGGATGTTGAGGTCACGGGCACGAGGTTTCATTGGTTTCTGTCTCTCTAAAAAATGCCTGGTGAATCACAAAACCTGTAGGAGTGAGCCTGCTCGCGATAGCGGTTTGTCCGGCAAAACAGTGTTATCAGGCAGACCGCTATCGTGAGCAGGCTCGCTCCTACAGGGGGAATGCGTTGTTCTTACTGGCCGTTCTTGACCTTGCTCCACACCCGCGTGCGCACTCGTTCGGTGGCTTTCGGCAGGGGTTCAAGGGTGTACAGCGTGGCCATCGCTGCAGCGGAGGGATACACCGCCGGATTGTCCCGAGTCGCGGCGGCCACCAGCGCTGTCGCCGCGCGATTGCCATTGGGGTACGACAGATGATCACTGACCGGCGCGATCACTTCGGGGCGCAGCAGATAGTCGATAAAGGCCAGACCCTGAGGACGATTCGGCGCGTCCTTGAGCAGTACCAGCGTGTCGAACCACACCGGCGCGCCTTCCTTGGGCAGGCTGTAGGCGATTTTCACGCCGTTGTTGGCTTGCTCGGCATTGGTCTTGGCTTCCAGCATCGCGCCCGACCAACCGACCGCCACACAAATGTTGCCGTTGGACAGGTCGCTGATGAATTTCGACGAGTTGAAGTAAGCGATGTGCGGGCGCAGTTTCAGCAGCAGTGCTTCGGCTTTTTTATAGTCTTCAGGATCGGTGCTGTTCGGTGGCAGACCGAGATAGTGCAGGGCGACCGGCAGCATTTCCGACGGTGAATCGAGCATCGCCACGCCGCATTGGCCGAGTTTGGCGAGGTTGTCTTCGTTGAACACCAGATCCCACGAATCCACCGGCGCTTTGTCGCCGAGCGCCGCGCGCACTTTGTCGACGTTGTAGCCGATGCCGTTGGTGCCCCACAGGTACGGCACCGCGTACTGATTGCCGGGATCGTTGTTGGCCAGTTTCGCCAGCAAGTCGCTGTCGAGATTCTTCCAGCCCGGCAGTTGCTCGCGCGGCAGCGGGGCGAGGGCGCCGGCCTTGATCAGCGTCGGCAGGCTGAAGTTGCTCGCCACCACCACGTCGTAGCCGCTGCGGCTGGTCATCAGTTTGCCTTCAAGGACTTCGGCACTGTCGAAGGTGTCGTAGACCGGCTGGATACCGCTGTCGCGCTGGAAATCGTGCAGGGTGTTCGGGCCGATGTAGTCGTACCAGTTGTAGACATGCACGCTTGGTGCGTCGTCGGCCATGGCAATTGAGCTGGCGCTGAGACCGGCCAGCAGGCCCAGTTTTATGCTGAGGTTGATACAGCCACGGTGACGACGCATGATGCGGCACTCCTGGCCTGTGCAGGCCGGTGATGAACAGGAGTGCTCAGCCTATCGGGCCGGTCACGCCTGACCCATTCCCATCATGGGTTACTCAAAAGGGGTAGTGCGTGGACGCGTTACTGCAGGAACTGCCGGTGCATCAAAGTCTGGCGCGGGTATTCGCCGCTGTTGGCCAAGAGGGTTTCTGGCGCGCGCTGGTCGATACGTTGCGGCTGCTGGTGCCGCTGGACAACGCGCTGGTGGCGCTGATGAAAGCCGGGCAGGCGCCGCAGTTGCTGATCGACTTCGACAGCCAGGGCCGCGCCGACGAGCAGGAAGAACTGGCCAGTTACAGCGCCGGCATGTACCTGCTCGATCCGTTTTACCAGGTCGCATCGACCGGCATTGCCGACGGCTTGCACAGCCTCGCCTCGGTGGCGCCGGACCAGTTTCTGCACAGCGAGTACTACCAGAGCTATTTTCGTTCAGTGGTGGGCGAGGACGAGTTGCAGTTCATGATCAATGTCGAGGGCGGCGTGCTCGGTTTGTCCTTGGGCCGTTCGACGCCGTTCGGCATGGCCGAGCAGGGTCGACTGCTGTGCGTGCGTGACTGGGTGTTGGCGGCGATGCGTCGGCATGTGCAGTTGCTGCCGCCGCAGGGCGCGCTGGCGGAAACGCCGGTCGGTGATCTGGCAACGTTGCTTGATCGTTTCGATGCGCGGCTGACGGTGCGCGAGGTCGATACGGCGCGGCTGATCTTGCAGGGATTCTCCAGCAAGGCGATGGCCCAGCAAATGGGCATCTCGCCGGAGACGGTGAAGGTGCATCGCCGCAATCTGTATCACAAGCTCAATGTCACCGGGCATGGTGAGTTGTTTGCGCTGGTGTTGCGCCCGCCAACTCCCTGATTCACCGCAAAACCTGTGGGAGCTGGCTTGCCAGCGATGGCGGTATGTCGGGCGATGAAGATGTCGACTGCGCCGTCCTCATCGCTGGCAAGCCAGCTCCCACAGGGGGCCGTGGTGTTTGCGCGATGGCGGGGTGTCAGGGGGTGCGCTGGAAGACCAAAGCCTTGAGTCCGCTTTCAGGATCAATGTCCGGAAACTCCGGCGGATTCTGTAGCCGCTCTACAAAACGCAGACTCGGCGCTTCCTGCGTCACGCCATCAATCAGAAAGTCCGAACCGAACGCCGGGTCATTCATGCACGCCAGTACCGTGCCCTGCGCGGTGAGCAATTCCGGCAAACGGCGCAGCACGCGCTGGTAATCCTTGGTCAGCAGGAAACTGCCTTTCTGGAACGACGGCGGATCGATGATCACCAGATCATACGGGCCGCTGTTGATCACCTTGCCCCAGGACTTGAACAGGTCGTGGCCGAGGAAACTGACTTTGCTCAGGTCATGGCCGTTCAAGCGATGGTTGTCGCGGCCACGGCTCAGCGCGGCGCGGGACATGTCCAGGTTGACCACATGGCTCGCGCCACCCTCGATGGCGGCCACGGAAAAACCGCAGGTGTAGGCAAACAGGTTGAGCACGCGTTTGCCGCTGGCCTGTTCGCGCACCCAGTTGCGCCCGTAACGCATGTCGAGAAACAGCCCGGTGTTTTGCTTGCGGCCCAGGTCGACGCGGTATTGCAAGCCGCCCTCGACGATGCTCATTTCGTCGATCTCATCACCCAGCAGCCATTCGGCAGTGCTCTGCGGCAAGTAGCGATGCTGGATCAGCAAGGTGTGCGCGCCAGACTGTTTCCATTCGGCGGAACCGGTGAGCTCCAGCAGCAACGCCTTGAGATTGTCCAGTTGCTCAGGCTCCGGTTCCTTGAACAGCGACACCAGCACCACGCCTTGCAGCCAGTCCACGGTCAACTGCTCCAGCCCGGCCCAGCAGCGTCCGCGCCCGTGGAACAGGCGACGGGTTTCGCTCGGTGCTGCAGCGAGGGCCGGCAGCAGATGGGCGTGGAGAATGGCGAGGGCTTCAGGGTTCATCAGTCAGGATCGGCAAGCAAAAGGGCCGGCATTTTAACCACAAATACGCCGTCGCGAACGATTGCCTGCGACGGGCAAAAATGGCCTTTCACAAAAGACCTGTATCAAAAATGAATTTCTGCAGAGCCCGCTGCTCATACCAGTTAAGCAGCGGATTCAAGCCGCTAAATCGTTAATGCAATTCAGGGAGTGCAGTTCCATGTGCCCAACACCGACGGCGAGCGCGCACCTTCCTGACGGATTGATTCTGGTGGTTGAGGACGATCCGTTGATTCTGGAGTTTCTCTGCGAAATTCTTCAGGAGGAAGGTTTCAAGGTCGAGCCGCAGACCAGTGCCGACGCCGCATCACTTTACCTTGAGCAAAACGCCCCGAACGTGGCGTTGCTGCTGACTGACATCACCATGCCCGGCACCCTTAATGGCGCGGATCTGGCCAACCTGGTCGGCGACCGCTGGCCGGACAAACCGGTGATGGTCATGTCCGGTTATGAAACGCCCGAGACCTCCGGGGTCAAGTATCCGGTGGCGTTCATCAAAAAGCCGTGGGCCATTGGGCAGTTGCTCGACTGCGTCGACAGCGCCTTCAAATCCAAGGCACCGCGCCTGCACTGACACGCTGGGTGAATCGGCCGGGCAAGTGCTACATTGCCCGCCCGGTCTTTTGCCAGAGGATGTGAACCTTTGTCTGCTCACGATGCTGTATTCGATCGCGCGTTCGGCGCGTTTCTGTTCGACATGGACGGCACTGTCCTCAACTCCATTGCCGCCGCCGAGCGGATCTGGTCAGCCTGGGCCGTGCGCCATGGCGTCGATGTGGAGACCTTTTTGCCGACCATTCATGGCGTGCGCGCCATCGATACCATCACCCGTCTGAACCTGCCGGGGGTGGATGCTGATGCCCAAGCGGCGTTCATTACCGAGGCGGAAATCGGAGACGTTGAAGGCATTGTCGAGATTCCCGGCGCGGCGAAGTTTCTCAACAGCCTGCCCAAAGATCGCTGGGCGATGGTGACCTCGGCGCCACGGGATCTGGCCTTGCGGCGCATGGCGGCGGCGGGGATTCCAGAGCCTGCGGTGATGATCACCGCTGAAGATGTGAAGGCGGGTAAGCCCGACCCGGCCGGCTATTTACTGGCGGCCAAACGACTGGGCCTGGAGCCGCATGATTGCCTGATCTTTGAAGACGCCACCGTCGGTATTCAGGCTGCCGAAGCGGCCGGTGCACCGCTGATGATCATCACCACGACGCATCAGCATCCGCTGGAAACGGCCCATGCGACGTTGGCCAGTTATGCTGCGGTGCAGGTCAAGGTCGACAACGACGGCAAACTTCACCTGCAAAAAAACTGACACAACACAGTCCC
>NZ_AKJR01000178.1:0-33709 GCF_000282235.1 Pseudomonas sp. GM24
CATAATCGACTAGATGTAACAGGTCGATATATAACGCCAGACATCTCGGTCGGCTCCCTCTCCCTCTGGGAGAGGGCTGGGGTGAGGGGAAGTCCGGACGATAAAGGTTGTAGTGGCTACAGGGTCAACCACCAAGCTCTTTAAAACGGTGCTCTGCGACAGTCGGTCGCAGCACAAACCATAAAATTCCCATCAGTTTGATTCCGGCAAGTGCAATTCAGCAGATAACTACCGTGTTTTTGTTTCGATGTATTTCGATAAAACCATTTGCACTTCGCATCCTAGAACAAAACAACTTCGGCAAACCGTGGATAACGGATTTGTAATGTTCCAGTCACCTTGTCGATAAGTTCAAGACCCTACCGTGGCGGCATCCGAGATTCTTCAATAAAGGAAGTCTTCCATTGCCCGGTTTAATAGAACTGACGGCGCGATCACGCCTGAAAAAAACCGCCAGCGGCATCCTGTTGTTGGCCTGTACCAGCCTCGCGAACGCAGCGACCCTGACGCTGGAGCAAGCCCTGCAAAGCGCCTTCGCCGGCAACCCGGAACTGGCCGCTGCGCAATGGGAAATCGGCATCGCCGAAGGTGACCGCCAACAGGCCGGCCTGATCCCCAACCCCGAAGTGTCGTGGGAAGCCGAAGACACTCGCCGCGAGTCGCGCACAACCACGGTGATGCTCAGTCAGCCGATCGAACTGGGTGGCAAGCGCGGCGCACGGATCGACGTCGCCAGCCGTGCGCAAGATGCCGCCGGGATTGAATTGGAGCGCAAACACAATGCCTTGCGCGCCGATGTAATTCAGGCGTTCAACAGTGCGCAAACCGCGCAGCAACGTTTGCAGTTGTCTCGCCAGTCGCTGCAACTGGCCGAGCACGGTGTGCGCGTGGCGCAAGGGCGCATCGAAGCAGGCAAATCATCCCCGGTCGAAGGTACGCGGGCGCAAGTGCAGCTCTCGGAAGTGCGCCTTGAATTGAGCCGCGCCGAACGTGATCAGGCCACCGCGTACCAACAATTGGCGCAGGTCATGGGCGCGCCGTTGCCGATGTCGACCAAGGTGCAGGCGCCCACGCAAAGCATGCCGGCCGTTCCACCACCGACAAGATTGCTCGAGCGTCTGAACGAAACCGCCGAACTGCGGCTGGCCAAGTTGCAGATCGATCAGCGCGAAGCATCGCTGGGCCTGGAAAAGTCCCAGCGCATTCCCGACCTCACCGTGAGCATCGGCAGCCAATACAGCGAAACCGAGCGCGAGCGGGTCAACGTGGTCGGGCTGTCGATGCCGATTCCGCTGTTCAACCGCAATCAGGGCAACGTCCTCGCGGCCGCCCGCCGAACCGATCAGGCACGGGATCTGCGCAACGCCACCGAGCTGCGATTGCGCACGGAAATCCAGACCAGTCTTGAACAATGGCAGACCGCTAACGGCGAAGTCACCGCGTTCAACCAGACCATCCTGCCCGCCGCGCAAAGTGCGGTCGACAGCGCCACACGCGGTTTCGAAATGGGCAAGTTCGGCTTCCTCGATGTACTCGATGCGCAACGCACATTGATCAGCGCTCGTAGCCAGTACATCCAGGCCGTCAGCGAGGCGACCGACGCCCGCGTACGCATCGAACGAATTTTTGGCGACCTCAGCGTCAGCCGTTGAATTTCATTCTTCAGACAACTGCGCGATGGCTCGGCGCAGAGGAGTTTCCATGGATAAAAAACTGATGGTGGTCGCGGTGGCGACGTTGGCGCTGGGCATTGGTATCGGCTCGCAGTGGTCAGGTAACGCAAGCATCGACGCGCATGCCGACGAGACTTCTGAGCATGCCGATCACGCCGAAGAAGGTGCAGCGGCTGAACATGCCGAAGAAGGGCACATCGAATTGAGCGCCGAGCAGATCACGGCTGCCGGTATTCAACTCGCCGAAGCAAAGGCGCAGAACATCAGCCGCGGCCTGCCATTCCCCGGCGAAGTGCGCTTCGACGAAGACCGCACCGCCCACGTCGTGCCGCGTGTGCCGGGCGTGGTCGAATCGGTGGCGGTCAACCTCGGGCAAACGGTGAAAAAGGGCCAGTTGCTGGCGGTGATCGCCAGTCAGCAGATCTCCGATCAACGCAGCGAACAGGCCGCCGCGCAACGTCGCCTGGCCCTGGCGCGCACCACCTACGAGCGCGAGAAAAAGCTGTGGCAGGACAAGATCTCCGCCGAGCAGGATTTCCTCCAGGCGCGCCAGGCGTTGCAGGAAGCGGAAATCGCCGTGAGCAATGCGCGGCAAAAGATCAGCGTGCTCAGCGGCAGCGTGGTCGCCACTGGCGGCAACCGCTACGAATTGCGCGCACCGTTCGACGGCGTGGTTGTGGAAAAACATCTGACGCCGGGGGAAGTCGTTGATGAAAGTACAGCGGCGTTCACCCTCTCGGATCTGTCGCGAGTGTGGGTGACGTTCGGCGTGTCACCGAAGGATTTGAACAAGGTTCAAGTAGGCAAAGCGGTCACCGTCAGCGCCCCGGAATTGAACGCGGAAGTGGTCGGTAGCGTGGCTTACGTCGGTAGCTTGCTCGGCGAACAGACCCGCACGGCAACCGTCCGCGTCACTCTGGAAAACCCGCAAGGCTCGTGGCGCCCCGGTCTGTTCGTCACCGCGCTGGTGGCGACCGACAGCCGCGAAGCGAAAGTCGCCGTGCCGGAAACCGCGATCCAGACCGTCGAGGACAAACCCACGGTGTTCGTGCGTACCGACGACGGTTTCGAAGCGCGCGCGGTGGAGCTGGGCAGGCGTGCCGCCGGCCATGTGGAAATTACTCAAGGGCTGGAACCGGGCTCGCAAGTCGCCAGCGCCGGCAGCTTCGTCCTCAAGTCGGAACTGGGCAAAGCCTCAGCCGAGCACAGCCACTGATCCGGAAGAATCCCATGTTCGAACGCCTGATCCAGTTTGCCATCGAGCAGCGCATCATCGTCCTGCTCGCCGTTCTGCTCATGGCCGGCCTCGGCATCGCCAGTTATCAAAAACTGCCGATCGACGCCGTGCCGGACATCACCAACGTCCAGGTGCAAATCAACACCGGCGCCGCCGGGTTCTCGCCGCTGGAAACCGAGCAGCGCATCACCTTCCCGATTGAAACCGCGATGGCCGGTTTGCCGGCACTCGAACAGACCCGTTCACTGTCGCGCTCGGGCCTGTCGCAAGTCACGGTAATCTTCAAGGACGGCACCGACCTGTTTTTCGCCCGGCAATTGGTCAACGAGCGTCTGCAGATCGCCAAGGAGCAATTGCCCGAAGGCGCGGAAGCGGTGATGGGGCCGATTTCCACCGGTCTCGGCGAGATCTTTCTGTGGACGGTCGAGGCGAAGGAGGGCGCGCTCAAGGACGACGTTAGCGCGTACACACCGACCGATCTGCGGGTGATTCAGGACTGGATCATCAAGCCGCAGTTGCGCAACGTACCCGGGGTCGCCGAGATCAACACCATCGGCGGTTTCGCCAAGGAATACCAGATCGCGCCGGACCCGAAACGCTTGGCCGCGTACAAGCTGACGCTGACCGATCTGGTCACCGCGCTGGAGCGCAACAACGCTAACGTCGGCGCCGGTTACATCGAGCGCAGCGGCGAGCAGTTGCTGATCCGCGCGCCGGGCCAAGTGGCGAGCACCGAGGACATCGCCAACATCGTCATGGCCAATGTCGACGGCACGCCGATCCGGGTGAAGAACGTTGCCAGCGTGGAAATCGGCCGTGAAATGCGCAGCGGCGCGGCCACGGAAAACGGTCGTGAAGTGGTACTCGGCACGGTGTTCATGTTGATCGGCGAGAACAGCCGCACGGTCTCGCAAGCGGTCGCCAGCAAGCTCGAACAGATCAACAAATCCTTGCCGCAAGGCGTGATCGCCGTGCCGGTGTACGACCGCACGCACCTGGTCGACAAAGCCATCGCCACGGTGAAAAAGAACCTCATCGAAGGCGCGATTCTGGTGATCGCGATTCTGTTCCTGTTCCTCGGCAATATCCGCGCGGCGCTGATTACCGCGATGGTGATTCCGCTGTCGATGCTGTTCACCTTCACCGGGATGTTCAGCAACAAGGTCAGCGCCAACCTGATGAGCCTAGGCGCGCTGGACTTCGGGATTATTGTCGACGGCGCGGTGGTTATCGTCGAAAACACCCTGCGTCGACTGGCCCATGCGCAGCAGCATCACGGTCGCTTGCTGACCCGCGCCGAGCGTTTCAAGGAAGTCTTTGCCGCAGCGAAAGAAGCGCGGCGACCGCTGATTTTCGGGCAGTTGATCATCATGGTCGTGTACCTGCCGATTTTCGCGTTGAGCGGCGTCGAAGGAAAAATGTTCCACCCGATGGCGTTTACCGTGGTCATCGCGTTGCTTGGCGCGATGCTGTTGTCGGTGACCTTTGTGCCGGCGGCGATTGCGTTGTTCGTGACCGGCAAGGTCAAGGAAGAAGAGGGCGCGGTGATGCGCGGCGCCCGTCGCGTGTATGCGCCGGCGCTGGCGTGGGTGATGAGTCATCGCGCTGTTGCCGTGGGTGCGGCGTTGGGTGTGATCGTGCTTAGCGGCGTGCTCACCAGTCGCATGGGCAGCGAGTTTGTGCCGAGCCTCAGTGAGGGTGATTTTGCATTGCAAGCGCTGCGCGTGCCGGGCACCAGCCTGACGCAATCGGTGGATATGCAGCAGCGCCTGGAGACGCTGATTCTGGCGAAGGTGCCGGAAGTCGAGCGCGTGTTTGCCCGCACCGGTACCGCCGAAATCGCCTCGGATCCGATGCCGCCGAATATCTCGGACAGCTATGTGATGCTCAAACCCAAAGAGCAATGGCCGGACCCGGACAAGTCCCGCGAAACCTTGATGGCCGAACTGCAAGCTGCGGCCGCGATGTTGCCGGGCAGCAACTATGAACTGTCGCAGCCGATTCAGTTGCGTTTCAACGAACTGATATCCGGCGTGCGCAGTGATGTCGCGGTGAAGGTTTTTGGCGATGACATGGACGTGCTAAATGCCACCGCTGCGAAAATTGCCGCCGCGATGCAGAAGGTCAACGGTGCATCCGAGGTGAAGGTCGAACAGACCACCGGGTTGCCGGTGCTGACCATCAACATTGATCGCGATAAGGCGGCGCGTTACGGGCTGAACGTTGGGGATGTGCAGGACACCATTGCCGTTGCGGTCGGCGGGCGTCAGGCCGGGACGTTGTATGAAGGGGATCGGCGTTTCGACATGGTTGTGCGTTTGTCCGATGCGATGCGCAAGGACATCGATGGCTTGTCGGCGCTGCTGATTCCGGTGCCCGCAGTAAATGGCACGGCCAATCAGATCGGCTTTATCGCGCTGCAAGACGTCGCCAGCCTCGACCTGGTGCTCGGGCCGAATCAGGTCAGCCGCGAGAACGGCAAGCGTCTGGTGATCGTCAGCGCCAACGTGCGCGGGCGTGATATCGGCTCGTTCGTCAGCGAGGCCGGTGAGGTGATCGAGCGTGACGTGCAGGTCCCGGCGGGTTACTGGACCAGTTGGGGCGGGCAGTTCGAGCAACTGCAATCAGCGGCCAAACGCTTGCAGATTGTCGTGCCGGTGGCGCTGCTGTTGGTGTTCGGGTTGTTGTTCATGATGTTCAACAACTTGAAGGACGGTTTGCTGGTGTTTACCGGGATTCCGTTTGCGCTGACCGGTGGGGTCATGGCGCTGTGGCTGCGCGATATACCGCTGTCGATTTCGGCGGGTGTCGGGTTTATCGCGTTGTCCGGGGTGGCGGTGTTGAACGGCTTGGTGATGATTGCGTTTATTCGTAATTTGCGCGAGGAGGGGCGGACGCTGTCCGATGCCATTAACGAAGGTGCGTTGACGCGTTTGCGGCCGGTGTTGATGACGGCGTTGGTGGCGTCGCTGGGTTTCATCCCGATGGCGCTTGCAACCGGCACCGGCGCCGAAGTGCAGCGGCCGCTCGCCACCGTAGTGATCGGCGGAATCCTGTCTTCCACGATCCTCACGCTGCTGATCTTGCCGGCGCTCTATCAACTCGCCCATCGCCGGGATGAGGACACCGTTCCATCTAACTAGGCAATCCCACTGTAGGAGTGAGCCTGCTCGCGATAGCGGTCTATCAGTCAGATCTACATTGACTGAGCCACGGCTATCGCGAGCAGGCTCACTCCTACAGGTTTTGTGTTCGACTTCAGGAGAGTGCCCGGCACATAACGGATATGTAATTTCCCCGCCACTGTCACGAAAGGTTCGGATTGTTACCTTGATCCCGTCAGTTACTTAAACGAGGAATCAACGATGAAACTTGCCCGACTCAGTGCTTTCGCCGCCGCTCTGGCGATCTCTTCCGTGGCCCTGGCCGAAGGCGGCGGTGACCGCACATTCGAGCGGATGATGACCAGCAACGAGCGCTCCATGGAGCTCTTCGTCGCCAAGGAAAAAGCCGCCGGCAACCCGGTCGTGGTCAATGACAAGAAAGACGACAAAACCCGCGATCTGTAAGCCTGCTGCACCTGAACAAGCCCTTCATCGCGCATCGATGCCGGGCTTTTTTTTCAAGCCCGGACGGGAAGGAAATGGATATGAACATGCTCAAGTGGATCGCGTTCGTCGGCGTAATGGCGATGTCTGCGAATGTGCTGGCCGAAGGCGGTGGTGACCGCACCTTTGAACGCGCGCTCAGCGCCAACAGCAAAGCCATGGAACAGTACGCCGCCAACCAGGGCAAAGCGCCGCCGGTGGTGAAGGATTACGAATACGGAATGAAGCTGGACGTGGCCAAGGTGGTGAGTGTTGTGAAGCCGCAGGCGGCGTGCAATGTCGTGCCCACCGCGATGACCTACGAGGATTCCAAAGGCCAGCTCAACACCATCAAGTACAGCGTGATGGGTGTGTGTCGAAACGGCGGGAGCTGAATCCGCTACGCCAAAACGCGGTCCCGTGTAGGAGCTGCCGAAGGCTGCGATCTTTTGACTTTGATTTTAACGATCAAGATCAAAAGATCGCAGCCTTCGGCAGCTCCTACAGGGGCCGAATTTCAATATCACGATGCGTATTTCAATTCGTGATGTTTAAAGGCTGTGTTGGAAATACGGAACCTTCCCACAATGTTTTCAGGTTGTCCGTCGGACGTCCGCTCTCTAGCCTGTGTGGGTCGCTGCCAATTCAGCGATCGGGATTGGAACCCCGCGGCTCAACTGAAGCAAAACGCACTGTTCATGACGTATGCTTGCGCACTTTCATGTGTGCACTCCGTTATGGCGGCTGTGCGCGGGAGACTTCGAGTCTGTCGGGTTTGCTCAGTTGCCCGGGTTCCAACCTGCGTACAGCTGCCACCCTTTCGCGTGGAACCGAAAGGGCCAGCTCCACCTTCAAGCTGAGTAAAACATTATGAAAAAGCCAACCCCAAATCCCCCCGAAACAGACGCCATCCCCGACGCCAACTCAACATCCCCTTACGCCTCCGTCGACACCCGAAAACTCCACGAAGCCGCCGACCGCGCCCTCGACTTCTACCTCAAACCGTCGGCCGCCATCATGTCCGCACCGTACATCCCCAACCAGATGTTCCTGGTCAATCCCAAAGCCGACACCGAGTCATTACTGGCCAACGCCAGCGAATCCCTGGCCTCGGCCACGGTAATGCTCGGTGACTTCGCCGCGCTGCTAGGCGGCACCCATCGCAAGACCCTGCTCGGCATCGCGCAGGTCGTCATGCTTGGCGAACTTGCGGTGAACAAGGCATTGGATAACGTAGATCCTGCGTCGTAGCTATCAATGGCCGGGTTTTATCCGTTGTTTTTGCGTTGACCTCAAAATCCTGCCCCCTCACCCCAGCCCTCTCCCCCGAGGGGGCGAGGGGGAAGGGAGCAGATCTTCAAGCCATTCAAAATCAGAGTACGCCCCGGTTTTTTGGGTCGGTGTATCTTCGACAACCAACTCGGTCTGTCCTCTCTCCCCCAATGGGAAAGGGAGCAGATCTTCAAGCCATTCAAAACCAGAGTACGCCCCGGTTTTTCAGGTCGATGGATTTCCAATAAGCAGCTCGGTCAGTCCCCTCTACCTCTGGGAGAGGGCTAGGGTGAGGGCCGGGCCTAAACCTGGAAAACATAACCACGGCAAAACGCAAAGCAAAAAAAGGCGCCCCGAAGGACGCCAAAAGATTCACCTCTTACCAAAGGAGCAAGGAGCTTCTAAAGGTGAATTTGCATCAACCGCGCAATCAGAGAATCGCCAGTGGATACTCGACAATCACCCGCACTTCATCCAGATCCGACTCGAACGCCGTGGCGCGTGTCGTCGCCTGGCGCAAGCGCAATGACAGGTCTTTCATCGAACCGCTTTGCACCACGTATTTGACTTCGATATCGCGCTCCCAACGTTTTTGATCGGTCAGTGGATTACCCTCGGCATCGCGGCGCATGTACACCGCGTTGGCGTTGGAATAATCAGCATCGGTGCCGCGCGCGTAGCGAGTCATGAACGACAGGCCGGGTACGCCATAAGTGCTCATGTCGAGGTCATAGCGCACCATCCACGAACGCTCTTTCGGCGAGTTGAAGTCGCTGTACTGGATCGAGTTGTCGAGGAAGATCGAGTCGGACTGGCGCAGGTAATCGAAGTCGTCATTGCCGTTGTTGCGCTGGTGGGAGAGGGCGACGGAGTGGGCGCCGAGTTTTACGCCAACGCGGCCGCTCCAGATGTTGTTGTCGAATTCGCCGAGCAGTTGTTTGCCTTCGTCGACGGCTTTGTAATAGTTCAGGCCACCGAACAGCGACAGATCATCGGACAGCGGATAGGTCCAGGCAGTACCGGCGTAATACTGATTCCACGCATCCTTGAGGCGGCTGGAATAGAGGCTGAAACTGAGGTTTTTGTTCAGCACGTAATCGCCGCCGCCATACGCGATCCACGGCGAATTGACTGGGCCTGCGTAGAAGGTCGCGAAGTTCTCGCGCATGTCGCTGGACACCGGTTGGCTCATCGCATGCAATCGACCGCCCTGCACCGACAGACCTTCAATGCTGGTGTTGCTCGCCGTCACCCCGCGAAAGCTTTCCGGCAGCAAGCGCGAGTCACCGGCCGCGACCATCGGGTTGGCCGGGAACACATCACCGACCCTGACCACCGTATCAAACGCCCGAATTTTCGCGGCGCCGCCGACCTTGGTGTATTCGTCCCGCGCTTCGCCGTCGCTGTTGACCGGCAACACATCAAACGAACTGCGCCCGCCATTACGGCCGTCACCGGTATCGAGTTTCAGACCAATCATCGCAAACGCATCGACACCGACGCCGACGGTGCCTTGAGTGAAACCGGATTCGAATTTGCTGATCACGGCATGCGCCCAGGCTTCGGAATAACCGTTGCCGGTCGGGCTGGACTGGCCGTTGCGATGATCACGATTGAAGTAGAAGTTACGGTTGAGCACCGTCAGGCTGCTGCCTTCGACAAAGCCTTCAGGCTTGTCTTCTGCAAACACCATGGACGGCCCGGCGCCGACCACCACCGCTAAAGCGGCCATCGACATTTTTGAATTGTTAACCATCAAACACTCCTTGGGTTCGGCAGAACGGGAACGTGCTTCGGCGTGGGTTTTGTTGTTCGGCGGAGCAGGGCCCGCCGGCATGGTCGCCGGGTGACATCGTTGCAAGCTGCGGATAACGCCAAGGTGATGAGGGAATTACAATTTCGTCATGTGGCTATATGGATTGAGTGAACGCCACACAAACCTGTGGGAGCCGGGCTTGCCCGCGATGAGGCCAGCGCAAACGCTCAAGATGTTAAATCCCACAAAAACAAAAACGGCACCCGAAGGTGCCGTTTTCATTTCTAGCCAGCCGAGCAATCAGCCCGCCAGACCCGCTTGCTGCACCAGTGTCAGCAATGGCTGCGGGTACACACCCAGGAAGAACGCAACCAGGGCGATGGCCAGCAGCATCACGCCGCCTGCCTTCTGTTCCCAGTGCAGTTGGGCGTCGTGGCGACGCAGGTTTGGCTCGATCAGGTACAGGGTGACCATCACGCGCAGGTAGTAGAAGACGCCGATGGCGCTACCCAGTACCAGCGAACCGACCAGCCACCATTGGTGCGATTCAACACCGGTAGCGATGATGTAGAACTTGCCGATGAAGCCAGCGGTCAGCGGGATACCCGCCAGCGACAGCATCATCACGGTCAGCACGGCGGTCAGGTACGGACGGCGCCAGAACAGGCCGCGGTATTCGTACAGCGCATCCGCGTCACGGCCGTTGTACGGCGAGGACATCAGAGTGATCACGCCGAAGGCGCCGAGGCTGGTGATCACGTAGGTGACCAGGTACACGCCGATGGCTTCCACCGCCAGACCCTTGCTCGCCACCAGTGCGATCAGCAGGTAGCCGAAGTGCGCGATGGACGAGTAACCAAGCAGACGCTTGAGGTTGCTCTGGGTCAGGGCCAGCAGGTTACCGAACAGGATCGAGGCGATGGCGATAACGGTCAGCACGTCGCTCAGTACGCCGCTGCTGGCAGCAGGGGAGATCTGGAACAGACGCACCATCACCGCAAACACCGCAACCTTCGAAGCGGTCGCGAGGAACGCGGCCACCGGTGCCGGAGCACCTTCGTAAACGTCCGGCGTCCACAGGTGGAACGGTACCAGCGACAGCTTGAACGCCAGACCGATCAGCATCATGCCCAGGCCCAGTTGTGCCAGCGAGCTAGGCAGGCCAGTCGCAGCCAGCGCCTGACCGATACCGACGAAGCTCAGCGAACCCGAGTCTGCGTACAGCAGCGCCATACCGAACAACAGGAATGCGGAACCGGCGGCCGACAGCACCATGTACTTGATGCCGGCTTCCAGCGAACGCTTGTTGAAGAAGGCGTAAGCCACCAGACCGTAAACCGGTACCGAGAGCAGTTCCAGACCGATGAACAAACCGGCCAAGTGCTGCGCGCTGACCAGAACCAGACCGCCGGCGGCGGCCATCAGGATCAGCAGGTAGAGTTCTTCACGGTTGCCCGGGTAACCCGAACCGCCATCACCCAGATAAGCGTGGGCGAGGGTGACGCAGGCGAGGGTGGCGACCAGGATCAGCGCCATGTACAGGCAAGCGAAGGTGTCGATTTGCAGCAGTGGAGTCACGGCCAGAGGCGCGACTTTCAGGGCTGGCAGGATCGACAGCAAGGCCAGGTTCAGACCGGCGACCGAGATCAGGAAGGTCTGCGAGTGGTTGCGGCGCCAGGCGATTGCCAGCATCACCACGATAATGGTGAGGCTGGTGATCAACAGTGGCGCAAGCGCAATAAAGTGTTGAATCGTGAATTCCATAGCGCTCTTACCGGGCCGAAGCGAGTTGAGTGAAGGCGGTGCCGAGCCACTGCTGCACGCCATGCATCGTGGCGGCAGACGTGTCGAGGAACGGTTGCGGGTAGACGCCGATGTAGATCAGCAATACCGCAAGGCCTAGCACCATGATCAGTTCGCGAGCGTCCATACCGTGCAGGATCGAATCCGATTTCGCCGGACCGAAGTAGGCACGGTGGATCATGATCAGCGAGTAGACCGAACCGAACACCAGACCGGAGGTGGCAATCGCGGTGATCCACGGCCAGCTTGCGAAGGAGCCGATCAGGATCAGGAACTCACCGACAAAGTTACCGGTACCCGGCAGACCCAAAGAAGCGGCTGCAAAGAACAGGCTGATTGCCGGCAGGTAAGCGATACGCGACCACACACCGCCCATCTCACGCATGTCACGAGTGTGCAGACGCTCGTACAACTGACCGCTGAGGATAAACAGTGCCGCCGCCGACACACCGTGCGCCAACATCTGGATCACTGCACCTTGCAGAGCCAGTTGGCTGCCGGAGTAGATGCCGATCAACACGAAGCCCATGTGGGAAACGGACGAGAAGGCGATCAGACGCTTGATGTCGGTTTGTGCGAAAGCGAGGAACGCACCGTAGAAGATCCCGATCAGACCGAGGGTCATGGCGATCGGCGCAAACTCGGCCGAAGCATTCGGGAACAGCGGCAGGGCGAAACGCAACAGACCGTAGGCAGCGGTTTTCAGCAAGATACCGGCGAGGTCGACGGAACCTGCAGTCGGCGCCTGGGCGTGGGCATCAGGCAACCAGGAGTGGAACGGTACGACTGGCAGCTTGACCGCGAAGGCGATGAAGAAGCCGAGCATCAGGATGTACTCGGTGGTCATCGACATCTTGGTTTTCAACAGGTCGGCGTAGTTGAAGGTAATCACGCCAGTGTTGTTGAAGTTGACCAGCACCAGACCGAGGATCGCCACCAGCATGATCAGGCCGGAAGCCTGAGTGAAGATGAAGAACTTGGTCGCTGCGTAGATCCGGGTTTTCTTGCCGTCCGAAGAACTGTGACCCCAGAGCGCGATGAGGAAGTACATCGGCACCAGCATCATTTCCCAGAAGAAGAAGAACATGAACAGGTCGAGGGCGAGGAACACGCCGACAACGCCGCCCAGGATCCACATCAGGTTCAGGTGGAAGAAGCCAACGTGACGTTGAATTTCTTTCCACGAGCAGAGTACCGAGAGGATACCCAGCAGACCGGTCAGCAGGATCATCAACAGCGACAGGCCGTCGAGGGCCAGGTGCACGTTGATGCCGAAGCGCTGGATCCAGACATGCTTGAACTCAAGCGCCCAGGTCGGATCGGCGCCAGGTGCCGGCGCAAATGAATAGTCACCGTGGGCCCACAGCCAGAGGCCGAGGGCGAGTTCCAGGGTCATGGTCAACAGCGCAATCCAGCGTGGGAGGGTAGCGCCGAAGCGCTCACCCATCCAGCACAGCAGGCCGCCGATGAAGGGGATCAGGATTAGCCAAGGCAGAATCATGACGGGCTCGTTTCCTTTCGCAAATTCGCAAGGTTCATATCAGACCGCTACCAGCACGATGGCGCCGATAACCAGCACGGCACCAGCAGCCATCGAAGCAGCGTACCAACGCAGTTGACCGGTCTCGGTGCGGCTCAGGGCGGTGTGACCACCCTTGGCCATACGCGGGATCAGACCGATGGTCTGGTCGAGCGGGTCTTTGCGCAGTACGTGGCTGATCGCCAGGTAAGGTTTGACGAACAGTTTGTCGTAGATCCAGTCGAAGCCCCAGGCAGCGAACCACCAGGCCGAAAGGAAACGGCCGATGCCGCTGTTGGCGATGGCCGTGACGAAGCGACGCTTGCCGAGGAACAGCAGCGCTGCCAGCAGGATGCCGGCCAGGGCGATGGCGCCCGAAGCGATTTCCAGACTGTGCTTGGCTTCGCCACCGGCATGGCCAACGCTTTCTGGCAGCACACCGTGCAGCGGTGGCACGATCATCGCGCCGACGAACGTCGACAGCACGATCAGCACCGACAGTGGCAGCCAGTGCGAGATGCCGTGACCGGCGTGGGCTTCGGTCTTGGCTTCACCGTGGAACGTGATGAAGATCAGGCGGAAGGTGTACAGCGAAGTCATGAACGCACCGACCAGACCTGCGTAGAGCAGACCGTGGTTGCCGCTGGCGAACGCTTCCCAGAGGATTTCGTCCTTGGAGTAGAAGCCTGCGGTAACCAGTGGCAGAGCGGCCAGCGCAGCACCACCAACGATGAAGCTGGCGTAGGCCAGTGGCAGTTTTTTCCACAGACCGCCCATCTTGAAGATGTTCTGCTCGTGGTGGCAGGCAACGATCACCGCACCGGAGGCAAGGAACAGCAGGGCCTTGAAGAAGGCGTGGGTCATCAGGTGGAAAATCGCGCCATCCCAGGCGCCAACGCCCAGCGCCAGGAACATGTAGCCGATCTGGCTCATGGTCGAGTAGGCGAGGATACGTTTGATGTCGGTTTGTACCAGAGCGGCGAAGCCTGCCAGAACCAG
The DNA here is from genome assembly GCF_000282235.1 of Pseudomonas sp. GM24. Lineage (NCBI taxonomy): Bacteria > Pseudomonadati > Pseudomonadota > Gammaproteobacteria > Pseudomonadales > Pseudomonadaceae > Pseudomonas > Pseudomonas sp. GM24. Next base: position 13,847 of record NZ_AKJR01000178.1, read on the forward strand.
CGTCACACCACCAACGATGCCCACCAGATGGAGGATTTCCGGCGCCAGGGTGAACAGACCGTGGGTACGGGCGATCAGGTAGACACCGGCAGTAACCATGGTTGCGGCGTGGATCAGTGCCGAAACCGGGGTCGGGCCAGCCATCGCGTCCGCGAGCCAGGTTTGCAGCGGCAGTTGTGCCGATTTACCGACCGCACCACCCAGCAGCATCAGCGTTGCCAGGGTGATCCAGAAGTCGCCGACCTGGAATTTCTGCGGTGCCAGCACCAGCAGTTCCTGGATGTTCAGCGTGCCCACTTGCTGGAACAGGATGAACAGGCCGATGGCCATGAACACGTCGCCGATCCGGGTCACGATGAAGGCCTTGAGTGCGGCGTTACCGTTGTTGCGGTTGCTGTAGTAGAAACCGATCAACAGGTACGAGCACAGGCCCACGCCTTCCCAGCCGAAGTACAGGAACAACAGGTTATCGCCGAGCACCAGGAACAGCATGCTGGCGATAAACAGGTTGGTGTACGAGAAGAAGCGCGAGTAGCCCGCTTCACCGCGCATGTACCAGGACGCGAACAGGTGGATCAGGAAACCGACGCCAACGACCACGCCAAGCATGGTGATCGACAGGCCATCGACGTAGAGGGCGAAGTCAGGCTTGAAGCCTTCGACCGCCATCCACTTCCACAGCACCAGGGTGTAGTGACCGCCTTCCGGTGGCGCGACGTTGAATTGCCAGATGACGTAGGCGGCGACAATCGCCGACAAGCCAATGGAACCCACGCCGATCAGCGCCGAGAGGTTTTCCGACCAGCGTCCACGGGAGAACGACAGGAGCAGGAAACCGATCAGAGGGAATACGAAAGTCAGAAAGATAAGATTCATCCGCGCATCTCACTGGCAGCGTCGATATCGAGCGTGTGGAAGCGGCGATACAGTTGCAGCAGGATCGCCAGACCAATACTGGCCTCGGCGGCTGCCAAGCTGATCACCAGGATGAACATGATCTGTCCATCCGGCTGGCCCCAACGGGCGCCTGCAACAATGAACGCCAGTGCAGAGGCGTTCATCATTACTTCCAGACTCATCAACACGAACAAAATGTTGCGGCGGACCATCAGGCCGACCAGACCAAGGCAGAACAGGATGCCGGCAACCGCCAGACCATGTTCGAGAGGGATAGCAGGCATGTCTTACTCCTTCGCCTCGTTACGGCCCAAATGGAACGCCGTGACGGCTGCAGCAAGCAGCAGCATCGAGGCGAGTTCGACCACCAGCAGGTACGGACCGAACAGGCTGATGCCCACGGCTTTCGCGTCTACGGTGGTGTGGCCGATGGCCTGGCCGCTCTGGTGAGCGAACAGCACATACAGCAGTTCGGCCAGCAGCAGCGCGGCGAGAATCACCGGGCCGGCCCAGATGCCGGGCTTGAGCCAGACGCGTTCTTGCTGAACCGAGGCAGGCCCCAGGTTCAGCATCATCACCACGAACACGAACAGCACCATGATGGCGCCGGCGTAAGCGATCACTTCCAATACGCCGGCGAACGGTGCGCCGAGTGCGAAGAAGGTCATGGCCACGGCGATCAACGAGATGATCAGGTAGAGCAGGGCATGCACAGGGTTGGTGTTGGTGACTACGCGAAGCGTGGACACAACAGCGATACCCGATGCGAAATAGAAAGCGAATTCCATCGTTCTTCCTTAAGGCAGCAAGCTCTTCACGTTGATCGGTTCGGCTTCGTTCTGCGCGGAGCCTTTCGGCTTGCCAGCGATTGCCATACCTGCAACACGATAGAAGTTGTAATCAGGGTTTTTGCCGGGGCCGGAGATCAGCAGATCTTCTTTCTCGTACACCAGGTCCTGACGTTTGAACTCGGCCATCTCGAAATCCGGTGTCAGCTGGATCGCGGTGGTCGGACAGGCTTCCTCGCAGAGACCGCAGAAAATGCAGCGCGAGAAGTTGATACGGAAGAAGTCCGGGTACCAGCGACCGTCTTCGGTTTCCGCTTTCTGCAGTGAGATGCAACCCACCGGGCAAGCCACGGCGCACAGGTTGCAGGCTACGCAACGCTCTTCGCCATCGGGGTCACGGGTCAGGACGATGCGACCACGGTAGCGTGGTGGCAGGTAGACCGCTTCTTCCGGGTATTGCAGGGTGTCGCGCTTGCGAAAACCATGGCCGAAGACCATGACCAGGCTGCGCAACTGGGTACCAGTACCCTTAACGATGTCGCCAATATATTTGAACATGGGTCAAATCCTCACTGAACCGCGACTGCAGGCGTGTTCCACAACACGACCGCAGCGGTCACCAGCAAATTGATCAGGGTCAGTGGCAGGCAGAATTTCCAGCTGAAATCCATCACCTGGTCATAACGCGGACGCGGGATAGAAGCGCGCAGCAGGATGAACAGCATGATGAAGAACGCGGTCTTCAGTGCGAACCAGACGAAGGCCAGTTGCGGCAGGATGCCGAACGGACCGTGCCAGCCACCGAAGAACAGGGTGACCAGCAGCGCCGAGATCAGGATGATGCCGATGTATTCACCGACGAAGAACATGCCCCATTTCATACCGGCGTATTCAATGTGGTAACCGTCGGCCAGTTCCTGTTCCGCTTCCGGCTGGTCGAACGGGTGACGGTGAGTCACGGCGACGCCAGCGATGAAGAAGGTACAGAAGCCGAAGAACTGCGGAATGATGAACCACAGGTTCTGCGCTTGGTACTCGACGATGTCGCGCATGTTGAACGAGCCGACCTGAACCACGATGCCCATCAGGGCCAGGCCCATGAACACTTCGTAGGACACGGTCTGCGCCGACGCACGCAAGCTGCCGAGCAGGGCGAACTTGTTGTTACTCGACCAACCGGCGAACAACACCGCGTAGACCGACAGACCGGCCATGGCGAAGAAGAACAGCAGGCCGATGTTCAGATCCGCGACGCCCCAGGTCGGGGTGATCGGGATAATCGCAAAGGCGATCAGCAAGGCGGACATCGCCACCACCGGTGCCAGGGTGAAGATCACCTTGTCGGCAAACGGCGGGGTCCAGTCTTCCTTGAAGAACATCTTCAGCATGTCGGCGGCGATCTGGAACATACCGAACGGGCCAACGCGGTTCGGACCGTAACGGTCCTGCCACCAGCCCAGCAGGCGACGTTCGACAAAGCTGAGCAACGCGCCCGCGACCACCACGGCCAGCAGAATCACGATAGCTTTGACGACCGAGAGGATCACATCGATCACTTCAGGGGTGAACCAGGTCATTGCGCTGCCTCCTGCAGACCGTCGACGGATACGCCGGCGAATGCCGGTGGAATGCCGGCGATGCCCGCAGGCAATGCCACCAGACCGGCGCCCAGTTCTTCATTGATGCGCAGCGGCAGACGCAGGGTCTGACCGGCCACGTTCAGGCTCAGCAGGGCACCGTCGTTGACGCCCAGACGATCCGCTTCCGACTTGGCCAGTGCCACGTATGGAGCCGGAATACGCTCTTGAACCGGCGCGGCTTTCGAAGAGTTTTCTTCGCTGCCGAACAGGTGGAAGAACGGCACGGCTTGCCAGGTGCCCGGCGCCGGGTTGAATGCGCGCGGTGCTGCAGCGAACCAGTTCAGCGAATCACCGGTGCTTTCGATCAGGCGCGTGCCCGGGTCGCCTGCACGGATGTGACCACCGACTTCGTCCTGGAACTTGTTCCACGCTTGTGGCGAGTTCCAGCCCGGCGACCATGCAAATGGCACTTGCTGACGCGGTTCGGCAGAGCCCGAGTAACCTTCCATGGAGAAGGCGAACGCGGTGTCTTTGTCTTGCGGGGTGCGCGGTTCGTGAACGCTGATGTCGGCGCGCATCGCGGTGCGACCGGAGTAACGCAGCGGCTCACGCGCCAGTTTCAGACCCTTGATGCGGAACGCTGCCGATGGTGCAGCGTCGACGATGCGCGCCAGTTGCTCGGTGCTCGAAGCAACGGCAGCGGTGACGTGGTCGAGTTGCGTCCAGTCGATTGGCTGGTTCAGCAGGGTCGCGCGCAGGGCGTGCAGCCAGCGCCAGCCTTCGTGAACCAGGATGCTCGCATCCATGTATTGCGGGTCGAAAACCTGGAAGAAGCGCTGCGCGCGACCTTCCTGGCTGACCAGCGTACCGTCGCCTTCAGCGAAGCTTGCGGCTGGCAGAACCAAGTGCGCGCGGTCGCTGGTAGCCGTCTTCTGATGGTCAGCAACGATCACCACTTGCGCAGCGTTCAGTGCGGCATCGACTTTCTCTTTGGCGGTGCGGGTGTACAGATCGTTTTCCAGCACGACAATGGCGTCGGCCTTGCCGTCGATCACAGCTTGCAGCGCCGCGTCGACCGATTCGCCACCGAGCATGGCCAGACCAAGACTGTTGGCTTCCGGCACGATCAGGCTGATCGAACCGTTCTTCTCGCGCAGCTTCAGGGCTTTGGCGATGTTCGCGGCGGCTTCGATCAAGGCTTTGGAGCCCAGCGAAGTACCGGCGATGATCAGCGGACGTTTTGCAGCGAGCAGGGCGTCAGCGATGCGCTGAGCCAGTTCCAGTGCTTCAGCGTCCAGACCTTCAACGGCCGGGGCGCTGGCGTCCAGTGCGTGAGCAACGGCGAAACCGATGCGCGCCAGGTCATCCGGAGCAGCGTGTACGCATTCTTCAGCGATGTCGTCGAGCTTGGTTTCCGCCAGGCTGGCGATGAACAGCGGGTTCAGCGCGTGCTGACCGATGTTCTTCACCGCCGCGTCGAGCCAAGGCTGAACGCGCATGGCTTCGGCCATGTCTTCAGCTTTGCCTTTGACCGATTGACGCAGCGACAGCGCCACGCGGGCGGCGGTCTGGGTCAGGTCTTCACCGAGGACGAAAATCGCGTCGTGGTCTTCAATGTCGCGCATGTTCGGCACTGGCAGCGGGCTGTCTTTCAGCACTTGCAGGACCAGACGGATGCGCTCCAGTTCGGAGGCTTCGATACCCGAGTAGAAGTGCTCGGCGCCGACCAGTTCGCGCAACGCGTGGTTGCTTTCGAGGCTGGCGCGCGGCGAACCGATACCGACGATGTTGCGCCCGCGCAGCAGATCAGCAGCTTTATCCAGCGCAGCATCCAGACCGAGCTTGGTGCCGTCGGCCAGCAGTGGCTGACGAGGACGGTCGGTGCGGTTGACGTAGCCATAACCGAAACGGCCACGGTCGCACAGGAAGTACTGGTTCACCGAACCGTTGAAACGGTTTTCGATGCGACGCAGTTCGCCGTAACGCTCGCCCGGAGAGATGTTGCAACCGCTCGAGCAGCCATGGCAGATGCTCGGCGCGAACTGCATGTCCCATTTACGGTTGTAACGCTCGGAGTGAGTCTTGTCGGTGAACACACCGGTCGGGCAGACCTCGGTGAGGTTGCCGGAGAACTCGCTTTCGAGGGTGCCGTCTTCAACGCGACCGAAGTACACGTTGTCGTGGGCGCCGAACACACCGAGGTCGGTGCCGCCAGCGTAATCCTTGTAGAAACGCACGCAGCGGTAGCAAGCGATGCAGCGGTTCATTTCGTGGGAAATGAACGGCCCCAGTTGCTGGTTCTGGTGGGTGCGTTTGGTGAAGCGATAACGGCGCTCGTTGTGGCCGGTCATCACAGTCATGTCTTGCAGGTGGCAATGACCGCCTTCTTCGCACACAGGGCAGTCGTGCGGGTGGTTGGTCATCAGCCATTCGACAACACTGGCGCGGAACGCCTTGGATTCTTCATCGTCGATGGAGATCCAGGTGTTGTCGGTGGCCGGGGTCATGCAGGACATGACGATGCGACCACGGGTGTCGTTCTCGTCGGTGTACTGCTTGACCGCGCACTGGCGGCAAGCCCCGACGCTACCAAGCGCGGGGTGCCAGCAGAAATAAGGGATGTCGAGGCCCAGCGACAGACATGCCTGTAACAGGTTGTCTGCCCCGTCGACTTCGAGCGCTTTGCCGTCTACGTGGATAGTGGCCATGGTTCAAAGGTCTTCGTTGGCCCGGTGTCAGCGGGCGTGGCTAATGGAATCTTGTTATCCGTCCGAATCCAGTCAGCCCCGAAAGGCGTCATCGGACGAAAGGCGAAGGGCACGGACCCTTCGCCTTTTTAAACGTTTACGCGCCGATTACGATCGGCCTTGCCAGAGGCGGGACGGCGGCGCTGACTGGCGCGATACCGGCTTCGAACTCTGGACGGAAGTATTTGATGGCACTGCCCAACGGCTCCACGGCACCCGGTGCGTGAGCACAGAAGGTCTTGCCCGGGCCGAGGAAGTTGACCAGACCCAGCAAAGTCTCGATGTCGCCTGGCTGACCGCGGCCTTGTTCGATGGCCATCAAGAGCTTGACGCTCCATGGCAAACCATCACGGCACGGGGTGCAGAAACCGCACGACTCGCGAGCGAAGAACTGCTCCATGTTGCGCAGCAAGGAGACCATGTTGACGCTGTCGTCCACCGCCATGGCCAGGCCGGTACCCATACGGGTGCCCACTTTGGCGATGCCGCCGGCATACATTTGGGCGTCGAGGTGTTCTGGCAGAAGGAAACCGGTACCGGCGCCGCCTGGCTGCCAAGCCTTGAGCTTGAAGCCGTCGCGCATGCCGCCGGCGTAGTCTTCGAACAACTCGCGACCGGTGACGCCGAATGGCAGCTCCCACAGGCCCGGATTCTTGACCTTGCCGGAGAAGCCCATGAGCTTGGTGCCCATGTCTTCGCTGCCTTCGCGCGCCAACGATTTGTACCAGTCAACGCCGTCGGCAATGATCGCCGGCACGTTGCACAGGGTTTCCACGTTGTTCACGCAGGTCGGCTTGCCCCACACGCCGACGGCGGCAGGGAAGGGCGGCTTGGAGCGCGGGTTGGCGCGGCGGCCTTCGAGGGAGTTGATCAGTGCGGTTTCTTCACCGCAGATATAACGCCCGGCGCCGGTGTGGACGAACAGCTCGAAATCGAAGCCGCTGCCGAGAATGTTCTTGCCCAGCAGGCCCGCAGCCTTGGCTTCTTCCACGGCACGGTTGAGGTGCTTGGCGGCGGTGGTGTACTCGCCACGCAGGAAGATGTAGCCACGGTAGGTTTTCAGCGCGCGAGCACTGATCAGCATGCCTTCGATCAGCAGATGGGGCAGTTGCTCCATCAGCATGCGGTCTTTCCAGGTGTTCGGCTCCATTTCATCCGCGTTGCACAGCAGGTAGCGGATGTTGATGGATTCGTCTTTGGGCATCAGGCCCCACTTCACGCCAGTGGGGAAGCCTGCACCGCCGCGACCTTTAAGGCCTGCGTCTTTCACGGTCTGGACGATGGCGTCCTGATCCATGTCGGCGAAGGCTTTGCGCGCAGCGGCGTAACCGTTCTTGGCCTGGTACTCGTCGAGCCATACGGCTTCGCCGTCATCACGCAGACGCCAGGTCAGCGGGTGAGTTTCGGCCGAACGCTGAATGCGGTTGGCCGGGCCGAAAGATGTCAGGGTCATACGTAGCCCTCGAGCAGTTTGGCGACGCCAGCAGGCTGCACATCACCAAAGGTGTCGTCGTCGATCATCAGCGCCGGTGCCTTGTCGCAGTTGCCGAGGCAGCAGACCGGCAGCAGGGTGAAACGACCGTCGGTGGTGGTCTGACCCAGGCCGATGCCCAGATTGTTCTGGATTTCGCTGACCACCGACTCGTGGCCGCCGATGTAGCAGACCATGCTGTCGCAGACGCGAATGATGTGACGGCCAACCGGCTGACGGAAAATCTGGCTATAGAACGTCGCCACACCTTCAACATCGCTGGCCGGGATGCCGAGGATCTCGCCGATCGCGTACAGGGCGCCATCCGGCACCCAGCCGCGTTCTTTCTGAACGATCTTCAGGGCTTCGATCGACGCCGCGCGCGGGTCTTCGTAGTGATGCAGCTCGTGCTCGATGGCCGAGCGCTCGGTTTCACTGAGGGTGAAACGGTCTGTCTGGATAAGCGTGCTGTTCATGCTTAGCGGTCCACGTCGGCCATAACGAAATCGATACTACCCAGGTACGCAATCATGTCCGCGACCATGCTGCCTTTGATCACCGAAGGGATCTGTTGCAGATGCGGGAAGCTTGGAGTGCGGATCCGGGTACGGTAGCTCATGGTGCCGCCGTCGCTCGTCAGGTAATAACTGTTGATGCCCTTGGTCGCTTCGATCATCTGGAAGGATTCGTTGGCCGGCATCACCGGGCCCCACGAAACTTGCAGGAAGTGCGTGATCAAGGTTTCGATGTGCTGCAGGGTGCGCTCTTTCGGCGGCGGCGTGGTCAGCGGGTGATCCGCCTTGTACGGGCCTTCCGGCATGTTGCGCATGCACTGGTCGATGATCTTGATGCTCTGGCGCATTTCTTCGACGCGAACCATGCAGCGGTCGTAGGCATCGCCGTTGGCAGCCAGCGGTACTTCGAACTCGAAGTTCTCGTAGCCGGAGTACGGACGCGCCTTACGCAGGTCGAAATCGCAACCGGTCGAACGCAGGCCAGCACCGGTGACACCCCATTCCAGGGCTTCTTTGGTGTTGTACTGGGCGACGCCGATGGTACGACCCTTGAGGATGCTGTTCTGCAGGGCAGCCTTGGTGTATTCGTCGAGGCGTTTTGGCAGCCATTCAACGAAGTCTTTCACCAGTTTTTCCCAGCCGCGCGGCAGGTCGTGGGCAACACCACCGATGCGGTACCAGGCCGGGTGCAGACGGAAACCGGTGATGGCTTCGATCACCGTGTACGCCTTCTGGCGGTCGGTGAAGGTGAAGAACACCGGGGTCATGGCGCCGACGTCCTGGATGTAAGTCCCGAGGAACAGCAGGTGGCTGGTGATCCGGAAGAACTCGGCCATCATGATGCGGATGACGTCGACCTTCTCAGGCACTTTGATGCCGGCCAGCTTCTCGACCGAGAGCACGTACGGCAGGTTGTTCATCACGCCGCCGAGGTAGTCGATACGGTCGGTGTACGGAATGAAACTGTGCCACGACTGACGCTCGGCCATCTTCTCGGCACCACGGTGGTGGTAACCGATGTCCGGCACGCAGTCGACGATCTCTTCACCGTCCAGTTGCAGAATGATGCGGAACGCACCGTGCGCCGAAGGGTGGTTCGGGCCGAGGTTGAGGAACATGTAGTCCTCGTTCGGGCCGGAGCGCTTCATGCCCCAGTCTTCAGGACGGAAACGCGCGGCTTCTTCCTCAAGCTGTTGCTTGGCGAGGTTGAGGCTGTACGGATCGAATTCGGTGGCGCGCGCAGGGAAGTCCTTGCGCAGCGGGTGACCTTCCCAGGTCGGCGGCATCATGATGCGCGACAGGTGCGGGTGACCTTTGAAGTCGATACCGAACATGTCCCAGACTTCACGCTCGTACCAGTTGGCGTTCGGCCAGATGCTGGTGACGGTCGGCAAGCTGAGGTCGCTCTCGGACAAGGCGACCTTGATCATCACGTCACTATTACGCTCCAGCGACATGAGGTGATAGAACACGGTGAACTCAGCGTCACTCGGCAGCCCTTGACGCTTGGTGCGCAGACGCTCGTCCACGCCGTGCAGGTCATAGAGCATGACGTACGGCTTGGGCAGGTTGCGCAGGAAAGTCAGGACTTCAACGAGCCTGGCGCGCGCGACCCACAGTACCGGCATGCCGGTACGGGTCGACTGAGCGGTGAACGCTTCGGCGCCAAAACGGTTGTTCAATTCAACGACCACATCCTGGTCGTCTGCCTTATAAGGCGGGATGTACAGAGCACTGCCTGTAGTCATGGTTATTTTTTCGCTTTCGGTCAACGTAAAGAATGAAGCCAGCTTCTCGTTTCTTTTGTAAGAACAGATCTGGATCAGACTTCGTCAGGGCTGCGCAGGTTGGTGACTGCGATTCGCTGTTCGCGGCGCTCTTCTTTTTGCGAAGGCATGTCGGCGCGATAAACGCCTTGATCGCCAACGACCCAGGAAAGCGGACGACGCTCCTTGCCGATCGATTCCTGCAACAGCATCAAGCCTTGCAGAAATGCTTCCGGACGAGGAGGGCAGCCAGGTACGTAGACGTCCACGGGCAGGAACTTGTCCACCCCTTGAACCACAGAGTAGATGTCGTACATGCCACCGGAGTTAGCGCACGAACCCATGGAGATAACCCATTTCGGCTCGAGCATCTGCTCGTAGAGACGCTGGATGATCGGCGCCATCTTGATGAAGCAGGTACCGGCGATAACCATGAAGTCGGCCTGACGCGGCGATGCCCGGATCACTTCGGCGCCAAAGCGCGCGATGTCGTGGGGCGCCGTGAAGGCGGTGGTCATTTCCACATAGCAGCACGACAAGCCGAAGTTGTACGGCCACAGGGAGTTCTTACGTCCCCAGTTGACCGCGCCACTCAGCACGTCTTCCAGCTTGCCCATGAAAATGTTTTTGTGAACTTGATCTTCTAACGGATCGGAAACGGTTTCCCGTTCGCCAATCGGATATTGCTCGTTAGGAGCATCGGGGTCGATCCTGGTGAGATTGTATTGCATTGCCAAAGCCTCATTGTTTCAGCTTCGCCTGCCGCTTGCGACGAGCTTCCGGAGCCCAGTCAAGGGCGCCCACTCGGAACAGGTAGACAAGACCTGCCAACAGAATTGCTATGAAAACGAGAGCTTCGACGAATCCGGTCCAGCCGCTTTCGCGGACGGACACAGACCATGCAAAGAGAAAGAGGGCTTCGATATCGAAGATCACGAAGAGCATCGCGACCAGATAGAATTTGGCTGAGAGCCGCAAGCGGGCGCCACCGGTAGGTAGCATGCCGGACTCGAACGGTTCGTTTTTGCTGCGACCCCAGGCTTTTGACCCAAGGAGGCTGGAGACGCCAAGCATGAAGGCACACAGGCCGACGACACCCAGAAGGAAAATGGCAAAGCCCCAGTTGTGGGCCATGAGTCCTGTCGCTTCGGGCATGCTGGTAATCCTTAACAGAGAGCAAAGGTCTCTGAGCTTGATAAAGAAATAGGCAGTGACGATATGTCGCAGCAATCAATCGCGCTGATTTTATGGCTAAACACCCTGCAAGTAAAATTCCTATAGCGAAATTATTTATTGGAATAAGGACATAGCGCATCTCCAATGCCCTGCAGCCCATGCGTTGCGGGCATTAGGCGGGTTTATGCAAATAATGTTTTGTAGGGAATGTAACGAACATAGTTGTGGCTAAATGATAATTGATATCGTTTGCAGGGGTTTTGTAACTGTTTAACGGGATGTCAGTTGGGAAGTTGTCTTACTTGCACGTTACTGCAAGTAGCGACGGCGCCCGTTTTAGCGGATTTTTCTGACGGATGTACCGCGCTGGATCAATGTTTTGGCCGAACGACGCCGATCCCTGTAGGAGCTGCCGAAGTCTGCGATCTTTTGATCCTGCTTTTGATTCTGAAAAAACAAAGTCAAAAGATCGCAGCCTTCGGCAGCTCCTACAGGGGAGGGTGTGTTTTCCGGGGGGCAAAAAAAACGCCCCGAACCAGTCGGGGCGTCAGTTTTGCGGCTCTGCGGTTAGCTTTCTATACGATCCGCAGAGGCCGTTTGCTCAGGCGAAGCAGATCAGTGGAACTGTTCTTCTTCAGTCGAACCGGTCAGTGCGGTTACCGAGGACGAGCCACCCTGGATCACAGTGGTCATGTCGTCGAAGTAGCCGGTGCCCACTTCCTGCTGGTGAGCCACGAAGGTGTAACCCTTGGCGGCGTCAGCGAACTCCTGCTCTTGCAGTTTCACGTAGGCAGTCATGTCGTTGCGGGCGTAGTCGTGCGCCAGGTTGAACATGCTGTGCCACATGTTGTGAATGCCGGCCAGGGTGATGAACTGGTGCTTGTAACCCATGGCGGACAGTTCGCGCTGGAACTTGGCGATGGTCGCGTCGTCCAGGTTTTTCTTCCAGTTGAAGGAAGGCGAGCAGTTGTACGACAGCAGTTGGTCCGGGTATTCCTTTTTGATCGCTTCGGCGAAGCGACGAGCCTCGTCCAGATCCGGCTTGGCGGTTTCGCACCAGATCAGGTCGGCGTATGGAGCGTAAGCCAGGCCACGAGCGATGGCTTGATCGAGGCCGGCACGGACCTTGTAGAAACCTTCCTGAGTGCGCTCGCCAGTCACGAACGGCTGGTCGTACGGGTCGCAATCGGAGGTCAGCAGGTCAGCAGCGTTGGCGTCGGTACGGGCCAGGATGATGGTCGGGGTGCCGGCAACGTCAGCAGCCAGACGCGCAGCGGTCAGCTTCTGTACGGCTTCCTGAGTCGGAACCAGTACTTTGCCGCCCATGTGACCACACTTCTTCACGGAAGCCAGTTGGTCTTCGAAGTGAACGCCGGCGGCGCCTGCTTCGATCATGCTCTTCATCAGCTCGTAGGCGTTCAGCACGCCGCCGAAACCGGCTTCAGCGTCAGCCACGATCGGTGCGAAGTAGTCGATGTAGCCATCGTCGCCCGGGTTCTTGCCGGCTTTCCACTGGATCTGGTCAGCGCGACGGAACGAGTTGTTGATGCGCTTGACCACGGTTGGAACCGAATCCACCGGGTACAGCGACTGGTCCGGGTACATGGATTCTGCGGAGTTGTTGTCCGCAGCCACTTGCCAGCCCGACAGGTAGATTGCCTGGATACCGGCTTTAACCTGTTGAACAGCCTGGCCGCCGGTCAGGGCGCCCATGCAGTTGACGAAATCTTTCTCAGGACGGAAGGACGGCTTGGCACCCTGGGTGACCAGGTTCCACAGCTTGTCGGCGCCCATTTTTGCAAAGGTGTGCTCAGGTTGAACCGAGCCACGCAGACGGACGACGTCAGCAGCGGAGTAAGTGCGTGTCACGCCTTTCCAGCGCGGGTTTTCAGCCCAGTCTTTTTCGAGGGCTGCAATTTGCTGTTCGCGTGTCAGTGCCATGGAGATAAACCTCGTCGCGTCTTTATGAAAAGTTGTTCTGCGGTGGAAAATTCCTGCGCTCGCTGACCAGAAGCTTAGGTGGTCAAGTCGGATTCGGCGGGGTAGGCGACGGGATGAACGATGGGCTCGAGGGGAAGTGAGCAGGTAGTGGCGGACTGCGGGCGCATTCGGGCGTCGTGGGCCTTTATACGGTCTACAGTGTGAAGCCGGGTTACCTAAATACGCTTCCGTCCCTCGGGACAACTTCGTTCCAGTCGGCAACCTCGTCAAACACACCTTGTGGGCGGTACAGACACGAAACGGTTCGCGGGGTAGGTGCGAACGTCGCTTCGAAGGCCCTTGCCAGGGCCTCTGATTAGCGGGAGCGAGGCCATCATGCCTTCGCTTTTTTACCCCGTCAAACGTTTTGTAGTGCTTTTTTTAAAGCACTACATCTTTCGTCTAATACGACTAATCAGTCAGTTTTCGGTGCTTTAGTCCAAGGCGTCGACTTTCACCCGCAAGGTCATGTCATCCCGGCCTTGAGTCGAGTAGCTGCGGGTCAGGCCCTGTTTGTCGGCCTGGGTCTGGCGATTGACGCCGGCAAGGGTGATCCATTCGCCGAGACGTCCGCTGACAGTTGTGTCGGTGCTTTGCACGTTCACTACATCGGGACGTTCCTGGCTCATACGGTCACGGTTGGTACTGATCGCCAGGTGAACGATGTCGCCGGTGACGCTGGCGGTGACATAGAAACCCTGGGTGACGTTGCGGTATTGGGTTTGGCTGTTGTAACCGCCGTAGGAATCGCTCTGAACATTGGTGATCGGCACGCTCTGGCCAACCTGAATCAGCGCCGGCATGCCATCGGTGGCCTGCACCTGCTGGACGCCGCCTTCGCGGCTGGTGGTGCTGCGGCTGATGATACGGGTCTGATTCGGCTGGGCGCCGTTGACCGCATAGCCTTCATCGCCACGGCCATTGTTTTCATTAGTGTCGACGGTGATCAGCAAGCGCTTGGGCGCAGTGTCCAGTTGGCTGATCAGCGCCTTGAGTTCCTGAATCTTGTCCGGCTCGGCCTTGATGATCAGTTGGTTGCCGTAGGCGCTGACCTGACCGTCCTTGCCGAGGAAGTCTTGCGCCATCGGCAGCATGTCGGCGCTGGTGCGGTAATTGAGAGGCACGATTTCTGTGGCTGCCATCACCGAAAAACTGCAACCGAGCAGCAGGGTGGTGAGCAGGGTGCGTAGGGACATGTCCGTTATCTCCGCTTTCGAAAGGCTTGATATTGCCAGTTTGTCGGCCTGGGGTGGGGCAAGTTGAATCGTAGACAGCAAAACGCCCCGGCATCGGCGGATGTCGGGGCGTTTTGTGGTGTTCTTGCGGGCGCCATCGCGAGCAGGCTCACTCCTACAGGGAATCGCATTTCAATTGTAGGAGTGAGCCTGCTCGCGATCGCCGCGCCGCGGTCTTAAGCCGAATGGCGAACCATATCGACATGTGGAATCCCGGCTTCGAGGAACTCCTCGCTGACCAGGTTGAAACCCAAGCGCTCATAGAACGCCGTGGCTTGAACCTGAGCACTGAGCATCTGCTGCTTCAACCCACGTTCTTCAGCTTCAGCAATGACCGCTTGCATCAGCGCATCACCGACCTTCATCCCGCGCCAGTCTTTCAGCACCGAAACGCGGCCAATGTGCCCGTCGGGCAACAAGCGCGCAGTGCCAATCGGAAAGTCGCCTTCAAACGCCAGAAAATGCACGGCGGTCGCGTCATCCGCGTCCCATTCCAGCTCAGGTGGCACCGATTGCTCGGCGATGAACACCGTTTCACGAATGCGCCGGATCTCGGCGATGTCCTTCTGCCAGTCTGCGACACGTACGCGAATCTTATTCATCGGCGAACCCCAGGCTCCCTTGCTTGACCAGTTGGCACAGCAGGCCGCAGGCGTCTTCGTCGTTCAGCCACTCACCGAGGTTGTCGGTGTGCAGGGCGTCAGCGGCGCAGATCAGCTTCAGCAGTTCGCGCAGCTTGCCCGGCAGGTAACGGCTCTGGCCGCTGGCGAACAGCAGCAGGTCGTCATCGACCTCCGACCAGGCCAGGCGCGCACTCGGGTTGCGGATCAGGATGGCGCCATCCTGCAGGGCGGCGAGGAAGTCTTCTTCTTCGATTTCTTCCGGGCCAGCCACCAGCTCCGGATAACGCGGCTCGGTCATGTACTGGCCGAACCAGGTCAGCAGCAGGCGCTCGTCGCTCATGTGCTCGGCGAGCAGCGCTTTCAGGCGATCCAGTGCGTCGTGTTGAATCTGGTGCGGATCGGCTGCTGGCTGTGCGTCGGCATCGGTGTAGCGCTCTTCGTCAGTCAGGAACTGGCTGAGGAAGTCGGTGAAGTGAGTCAGCACTTCGGAAGCGCTTGGCGCACGGAAACCGACCGAGTAGGTCATGCAGTTGTCGACCGCGACACCGCAGTGAGCCAGACGCGGCGGCAGGTAGAGCATGTCGCCCGGTTCCAGTACCCACTCTTCGGTCTCGTGGAATTCGGCGAGGATGCGCAGATCGGCGTGTTGCAACAGCGGGCTCTCGGAGTCGCACATCTGGCCGATTTTCCAGTTGCGCTTGCCGTGGCCTTGCAGCAGGAACACGTCGTAGTTGTCGAAGTGCGGACCAACGCTGCCACCCGGGGCGGCGAAGCTGATCATCACGTCATCGACGCGCCAGCTCGGCAGGAAGCGGAAGTTTTCCAGCAACTCGCTGACTTCCGGGACGAATTGGTCGACCGCTTGCACCAGCAAGGTCCACTCTTTTTCCGGCAATTTGCTGAACTCGTCTTCAGCGAACGGGCCGCGACGCAGTTCCCATGGACGCTCGCCGTGCTCGATCACCAGGCGCGATTCGACTTCTTCTTCCAGGGCCAGGCCGGCCAGTTCGTCGGCGTCGATCGGGCTTTCGAAGTCAGGAATCGCCTGACGGATCAGCAGCGGCTTTTTCTGCCAGTAGTCGCGCAGGAATTCGCGTGCAGTGAGGCCGCCCAGAAGTTGAAGAGGAATATCGGAATTCATATGTAACCTATTGAAAAAAAGCACTTTTCAGACGGGAATAAAAACGCCCGGCGCGGCCGGGCGTCTCAAACGGATCAAGCGGTCGATCAGATACGTTTGGCTTGCGCTACAGCGTTGCCGATGTAGTTGGCCGGGGTCAGTTGCTTGAGCTCGGCTTTCGCTTCGGCAGGCATGTCCAGACCATCGATGAAAGTCTGCAACGCTTCCGGGCTGATGCCCTTGCCGCGGGTCAGTTCTTTCAGCTTCTCGTACGGGTTTTCGATGTTGTAGCGGCGCATCACGGTCTGGATCGGCTCAGCCAACACTTCCCAGCAAGCGTCGAGGTCAGCGGCAATCTTCTGCTCGTTGAGCTCCAGTTTGCTGATGCCTTTGAGGCTGGCTTCGTAGGCGATCACGCTGTGGGCGAAGCCAACACCGAGGTTGCGCAGTACGGTGGAGTCGGTCAGGTCGCGCTGCCAGCGGGAGATCGGCAGTTTGCTCGCCAGGTGCTGGAACAGCGCGTTGGCGATGCCCAGGTTGCCTTCGGAGTTTTCGAAGTCGATCGGGTTGACCTTGTGCGGCATGGTCGACGAACCGATTTCGCCAGCGATGGTGCGCTGCTTGAAATAACCCAGGGAAATATAGCCCCAGATGTCACGGTCGAAGTCGATCAGGATGGTGTTGAAGCGCGCGATCGCGTCGAACAGTTCGGCGATGTAGTCGTGCGGTTCGATCTGCGTGGTGTACGGGTTGAAGCCCAGGCCCAGCTCGTCTTCGATGAAGGCGCGGGCGTTGGCTTCCCAGTCGATCTGCGGATAGGCCGACAGGTGTGCGTTGTAGTTGCCGACGGCGCCGTTGATTTTGCCCAGCAGCGGCACGGCAGCGACTTGAGCGATCTGACGCTCGAGACGGTAAACCACGTTCGCCAGCTCTTTACCCAAAGTCGTCGGGGAGGCTGGTTGGCCGTGGGTGCGCGACAGCATCGGCACGTCAGCGAAACGGATGGCCAGTTCGCGGATGGCGTTGGCGGTCTGGCGCATCAGCGGCAGCATCACGTCGTCACGGCCTTCGCGCAGCATCAGGGCGTGGGACAGGTTGTTGATGTCTTCGCTGGTGCAGGCAAAGTGGATGAACTCGCTGACCTTGGCCAGCTCCGGCAACTTGGCCGCCTGCTCTTTGAGCAGGTATTCGATCGCTTTGACGTCGTGGTTGGTGGTGCGCTCGATCTCTTTGACGCGCTCGGCGTGCTCCAGCGAGAAGTTTTCAGCCAGTTCATTGAGAACGGCGTTGGCCTCGGCGGAGAAGGCTGGCACTTCAGGGATACCCGCGTGGGCGGCCAGGCGCTGGAGCCAGCGCACTTCAACCAGAACACGGGCACGGATCAAACCGTACTCGCTGAAAATCGGGCGCAGGGCCTGGGTTTTGCCGGCGTAGCGGCCGTCAACAGGGGAAACCGCAGTGAGCGAAGAAAGCTGCATGGGGTGTTCTCGGACAGTCGGGCAACGAAATGGGGCGCGTATCATACATGAAAAAATCCGCCGGTCCGTTGCCAACTGACCGGCGTATTACGCGTTACAGACTACAAAGCTTTTATTGCGCGGCGTTTTACTCGCTGCGCATCAACGGATACAGCTCTTTGAGCAGCTTGCGCCGGCTGATCACCAACTGCCAGCGATGGCCGCCGAGCTGCCGCCACAGACGTGCCGAACGGATACCGGCAAGGAGCAGGGCGCGGATTTTCGAGGCATTGCTCGGCTGCTGCAGGTTGCGCATGTCGCCGTGCACCTGAATACGTTGGCGCAGGGTGCTCAGGGTGTCCTGATACAGCGCGCCGCAAGCCGCGACCACGTTTTCGTGGGCCGGGCCGAAATGCTCGACCTGCGACTGGATCTGCGGCAAGCGCTTGCCGATGGTGTCGAGCATGTCGTCGCGCTTGGCCAGTTGACGTTCCAGGCCGAGCATCGACAGGGCGTAGCGCAATGGCTCGCGTTGCAGCGTGCTTGGGTCGCGTTCCAGTGCACCGATCAGCGCTCGATAGCCTTCGCGCAGATTGAGGTCATCGCCGCCGTAGACGTCCAGCGTGTCTTTCGGGTCGCGCACCAGCAGGCTGCCGAGCATGCAGGTCAGGCCGGCCTCGCTGGTCTGCCCGGTCTTGGCGATCCGGTCGACCAGTACGGCGGCGAGAAACACACCGCCGAGCGCCGTCAGTTGCTCCTGAGTCGGGCTCATGCCTGGCCGCTCCACGGTTCGGCCACTTCGATCACGCCGCCACCGAGGCAGATTTCACCGTCATAGAACACCACGGATTGGCCCGGCGTGACCGCGCGTTGCGGCTCGTCGAACACAGCGCGGTAGCCGCTGGCGGTTTTTTCCAGAGTGCAGGCCTGGTCGCTCTGGCGATAACGCACTTTCGCGGTCAGGCGCAGCGGCTGGCTCAGGTCGATCGGGTTGACCCAATAGATTTCCGAAGCGAGCAGGGCGCTGGAGAACAGCCATGGATGGTTGTTGCCCTGGCCGACGATCAGCTCGTTGCTGTCGAGATCCTTGCGCAGCACGTACCACGGCTCATCGCCGGCGTCTTTCAAACCGCCGATGCCGAGGCCCTGGCGCTGACCGATGGTGTGGTACATCAAGCCGTGGTGACGGCCAATGACTTCACCTTCGGTGGTTTTGATTTCGCCCGGTTGCGCCGGCAGGTATTGCTTGAGGAAGTCGCTGAAGCGACGCTCGCCGATAAAGCAGATCCCGGTGGAATCCTTCTTCTTGGCGGTCGCCAGCTCGTATTTCTCGGCAATGGCGCGGACTTCCGGCTTTTCCAGTTCGCCGACCGGGAACAGGGTCTTGGCAATCTGTTCGCCGCCAACGGCGTGCAGGAAATAGCTCTGATCCTTGTTCGGATCGAGGCCTTTGAGCAGTTCGGTGCGGCCATCAATGTCGCGGCGGCGCACGTAGTGGCCGGTGGCAATCAGGTCGGCGCCGAGCATCATGGCGTAGTCGAGGAACGCTTTGAACTTGATCTCGCGGTTGCAGAGGATGTCCGGGTTCGGCGTGCGCCCGGCCTTGTATTCGGCCAGGAAGTGCTCGAACACGTTGTCCCAGTACTCGGCGGCGAAGTTGGCGGTGTGCAGCTTGATGCCAATCTTGTCGCAGACAGCCTGGGCATCCGCCAGGTCGTCCATGGCGGTGCAGTATTCCGTTCCGTCGTCTTCTTCCCAGTTCTTCATGAACAGGCCTTCCACCTCGTAACCCTGCTCGATCAGCAGGAGAGCGGAAACGGAAGAGTCCACGCCGCCGGACATGCCGACAATGACGCGCTTCTTGGATGTGTCAGAAGGGGCTGGATCACGCATAGGGATTCAATGAGTGTCTTGAAAAAGGACGCGATTCTAGCAGGCTCGCGGCCTCAAGGCTAAAGAGAAGGGCGGATCAGTTCGAGGCTGAAGTGATGGCCAGCCAGATAATCGTCGATGCAGCGGATGATCAGCTCGCTGCGCCAGTTGTCGCGCTGAGCAATTAATTCGTCGCGGGTCAGCCACTTGGCGCCGACGATACCGTCGTCGAGTTGGTAATCAGCGTGATGTTGCACGGCTTTGGCGCTGAAGCACACGCGCTGGTAGGTCACGCCATTGCTCGGTGCGGTGTACAGGTAAATGCCGATCACGCCGGTGGGCTCGACGTCCCAGCCGGTTTCTTCGAGGGTCTCGCGCACGGCGGCATCAATCAGGGTTTCGTCTGGGTCGAGATGGCCGGCGGGCTGGTTGAGCACATTACGCCCGGCCTTGTGTTCCTCGACCATCAGGAAGCGGCCGTTGTCCTCGACGATGGTGGCGACGGTGATGTGGGGGAGCCATTCCATACGGTGTCCTCGTTTTTGAATATTGGAACCCGATCCCTGTGGGAGCTGGCTTGCCAGCGATGGCGGCCTATCATTCAGCATTGAAGGTGACTGATCCACCGCTATCGCT
>NZ_AKJR01000179.1:0-18520 GCF_000282235.1 Pseudomonas sp. GM24
AGGGCGGAACCCTAAGCCGCCGTTACCGCAGCAACGGATATTCACCCAAAACCCAAAACCCAAAACCGCTAGCGCCGCTCCTCAACCCGAGACTGACTCTTACTCCAATCCGTCAACAAACTATAAGCCACCGCCAACAACGTAGGCCCGATAAACAACCCGATAAACCCAAACGCAATCAACCCGCCAAACACCCCAAGCAACACAATCACCAACGGCAAATTCCCCCCGCGACTGATCAGATACGGCTTGAGCACGTTGTCCACGCCACTGATGATGAACGTCCCCCAGATCCCGAGAAACACCGCCATCCCATACTCACCTTTCCACGCCAGCCAGGCCGTCGCCGGCACCCACACCAACGGCGGCCCCATCGGAATCAGACTCAGCAGGAAGGTGACAATCCCCAGCACCAGCGCCCCCGGCACCCCGGCAATCAAAAAGCCGATCAACGCCAGAACTGCCTGCGCCGCCGCCGTGCCGATCACCCCGTTGACCACCCGCTGCACCGTGCCGGCCACCAAGTCGATGTAATACCCCGCCCGATCACCGATCAGCCGCTGCAGCAGACTGTGTACAAACGCCGCCAGTCGCGGCCCGTCACGATAGAAAAAGAACACAAAGACAATGCTCAGGGTCAGCTCGAGAATCCCGCCGCCGATCTGCGCACTGCGCGCCAGCAGCCAGTTACCGACCTGCCCCAGATAAGGTTTGATCGACACCATCAGAGCGGCGCCCTGCTGATCGATGCTGTTCCACAGCCCGACCAGACGCTCGCCCACAAACGGCAGAGTCCCCAGCCACACCGGCGCTTCCGGCAGACCGTCGACCTGCACGTCCTTGATAAACGCCGTGGCATCGCGCACATGATCCGCCAGGTTGAACCCCAGCCACACCAGCGGCGCGGCCACGAGCAACATCCAGCCCAACGTCAGAATCGCCGCAGCCAAGGATTCACGGCCATTGAGCCAACGGGTCAGCAGGCGCATCAACGGCCAACTGGCAAACGCCAGCACCGCGCCCCAGAACAGCGCCGACCAGAATGGCGCCATCACCCAGAGGCTGGCACCAAACAACACCAGCAGCAGGATCTGCACCAGCAGGCGATCATTATTGAGCATGTAAGGTCTCGAAAAAGTCAGTCAGGCAAAGAGTAGGCGAACACACGGCTCGTGCTCGCCAAAAACAGCTTACCGCAACAGATCGATGCGCAGGCCAGAGCCTTCGACACTGCCGGTTTCCATGCGTGCCGCCCGCACCCCCTGATTGATCAGCGCCTGGCGCCAGGCTTCGGCCTTTGGCCCTGACACCGTTACACGCAACGTCGTGTCGAGATTAAGTCCACGGGAAATCAGCCGCAGCCAAGTGTCATCCGGCTCATTCACGCGATCAGGAAAGTCCAGCTCACCGGTGCTTTTGAGCTGACGCAACAACGTTGCCGAAGTCGGCAGCAACTCACCCAGCGGTGCAACCGCCTCGAACTGTTCGACATGCAGATAGGCTTTGCGATTGCCACGGGTGATGCTGTAAAGCGCCACCAGCGTGTTGTCGCGCGGTGCGGCCAGCCTCAACAACAGATACGCCTGTTGTTCGTCAGCGCCGTACAACTTGGAGTTACCGAACACCTCGTTGGCCCAGAGGCTGCTTTCGCCGCAATCACGCGCCTGACACCAGAACAGCAATTCTGCGTCCTGCTTTTGCAGGGCCTCGCGGGCGGCGGTGAAGGCTTCGGTGGCGGAGTGTTCGGGGGGCAACTCGTAAGTCACCGACGTGATCTGGCCACGAGCAGTGACCTGGCCGTCGAAGCGCAGTTGCCCGCTGATCTTGCGGATCGAGCCCAGCGGATAGATCCGCTCCAGTTCAACCGGAGGGCGATAGTCGACGATCTGCGCATCGGCCAGACGCGGCACGATCTGCAGATCCTGGCTGCCCGGCACATCGGCGGCGAACGAAACGGTACTGAAACAGCACAGTGCCAACAGACTGAGTGACCGTATAGTCAGGCTCATCGGATCGGTAATGCTGGATGATTCGAGGTCGCAGCGGTGTAGAAATCCATCGTGGTTGTCTCCCATTTCAACCCGCCCAGCCTCGACAGTTGCCCGCAGCAAGTCAAGGAATGGCGAAGAACCGATTGAAACAGTCTGCGACAAGGTCGGCCCCGGCCTCATCGTTCAGGTGCAAATGGTGCCCGCCCGCCAACTGTTCCCGACTGAAGGGTAGACGCTCCAGCAACTCGGGATGTTTAGCCAGCATGCCGTCAGCCGCGACCACCAGATGCGCCGGGCAACTGACCCGCAGCGCGAAAGCCATTGCCTGTTCCTCGGTCAGGCGCAGCGGTGATGGCAGGGTCAGTCGATTGTCGGTGCGCCAGGTGTAGCCGCCCGGAACCGGCATCAATCCGCGCTGAGCCAACAACTCGGCGGCTTCTCGACTGACCGCGACCAGCCCCTTCATCCGCGCTTCGATGGCACGGTCGAGGGTGTTGTAGACCGGTTTGCGTTTGTCGCGCAGATCCAGTTGCGCTTGCAGGGCCATGCCCATGCGCTCGGCGGCGTTTTCGCCTTTGTCTGTAGGAGGGATCACGCCGTCAATCAGTGCCAGATGACTGATGCGTTCCGGTAACGAACCCGCCAACACCATCGAGACAATGGCGCCCATCGAATGCCCGAGCAGGCCGAATCGCTTCCAACCAAGTTGCTCGGCGACCTGCAGCACGTCATGGGCGTAATCCCACAGGGCATAGCCGGCGCCGTTGGGTCGATGCCCGGAATGCCCGTGCCCGGCCATGTCCAGCGCGATGATGCGCAAGCCTTTGAGCTTCGGCGCCAGACGGGCAAAGCTGTTGGCGTTGTCGAGCCAGCCATGCAGCGCGATCACCGGCACACCGTCCTCGGGCCCGAACAAATGCGCGGCCAGTTCGATATGCGGCAGGCTCAGGCGGACTTCTTCGAAGGGCGGGCTCATGCGCAATCCTTGTCCTGGCGTTTTTCCCAACGGGTAAACAGGTTCTTCAACAACCGTGCGGTGTCCTGCGGGCGCTCAAGCGGGAACATGTGCCCGCCGGGCATGCTCAACGCCTCGCCTTGGGCCAGACGCGAAACGAAACGGGTGTGATGACGCATGACCACACGACTCTTGTGCCCGCGCACCACCGCCAGCGGCACCTGCAATTGCCGGGTGCGGCCAGGACTGGTGTGCGGCACGCCGCGATAGATGCTGATCTCGGTGGCCGGGTCGAAACGCAGGCGCAGTTTGTCGCCGACCTGATGCAAACCGTGTTGCAGGTAGGCATCGAAGCATTCCGGATCGAAACCACGGAACAGTGTCTTGCCAGCAAAATAGCTGCGCGCACTGTCGAGGTCGGCGAACTCTTCCCGCCGGCCCAGGGTGCGGCCCGCTGGGGTCAGTCTGTCGATGAAACCAAAACGCTTGGCGGCACGGATCACCCACTGATCAGTGCGAGTCAACACGGGTGAATCAAGCATCACCACACCGCGATACAGCTCAGGGCAACGTAGCGCCGCGTGCAGGTGCAACACCCCGCCAAAGGAGTGGCCAACGCCCCACACTGGTTGATCCTGTTGCTGCAAATGGTGGATCAACTCATCGACAAGGTTGTACCAGTTGTCGTCCGCCGGGAAACGCGGGTCATGGGCATGCTGCTCCAGATGCGCAACCCGGTACTCAGGCGCCAGCGCCGCGAACAACTTGCCATAGGTGCCCGAGGGAAATCCGTTGGCGTGGGCGAAAAAGATCGGTTGCGACATGCTGGGTAAATCCATGAGCGGGAAACGTGGCGTTGATTGTCCGTAAGACCGCTTCCAGGAGCAATGACCGTAACTGCCAGGAATGGTGGCGATGTTGTTTTATTCATAAGCGCAGATTGCACCAGTCGTCGCAAACTTCGCTCAACTGTAATTTCTGACAGTTGACCGTTCGGCCCCGTTGCCGAATAACTGAGTCCGGTTCACTGGCTACGGAATGTGACATTCATGCACGCTTACACGCCGACCGTTTCTGTGACGGATCCACGCAGGCTGAACATTGCTACGGTGTCCTATTGCCGTGACACACACGCTGCGGTGGTCGAAGCGCGAATCTACCGCCAGCGCTACGACGCTGTCGGTCGTCTGACTGATGTCTACGATCCCCGCTTGCACGCCCTGCAAGCGCGCGAGCCAAATGCTGCACCGAACATGAAACTGCGTTCCAGCCTCACTGGAGCGCTCCTTGGCAGCGAATGTGTTGACGGGACTAGTCAACTGACCTTGCCAGGGGCAGCCGGTCAACGCCTGATCGACTGGGACGGCCTGCTGACCCAAACGCAGACCCGCTACGACTTGATGCTGCGTCCGGTCAGTGCCATCGAACAGACCTGTGGGGGGAATGCCAGAAACAGCACATTTTTCACTTACGGTGACAGTACGCCAGCGACTGCAGGGCGCAACCAGTGTGGGCGAGTTGTCCGCCATGACGACAGTGCCGGTACTGAATTCTTTCCGCACTACGCCCTGAGCGGTGTCACGATCGCGTGTGTTCAACATTTCCTTGACCAACTCGATGAACCTGACTGGCCGGAAACCGAGCCACAGAGAGACCTGCTACATGAAACCGGTCACGGCGCGGCAACCCATTTCAGCCTCAACGCGTTGGGGGAGGTGATCAGCCAGCAAGACGCAATGGGCAACCTGAAGCGGCTACAACTGAACATTGCCGGACAACTGAAACAGATCAGTCTGAAAATCGCGGGAGATACGCAAGACCACTTATTACTGCTCGACATCCAGTACAACCCCGACAATCAAATTGTGCGCCAAGTGGCCGCCAACGGCGTGATCAGTCAGAACCTTTACGATCCGCAAAATGGTCGACTCGAGCAAATCAGTGCCGAGACATTCGCCAGACCCAATCTGCAAAAACTGGTTTATCGCTATGATCCGGTGGGCAATATCCTCAGCATCCAGGACATGGCACAACGCACGCGTTTCTTTCGCAACCAGAAGATCGAACCGCTCAGTACCTTTACTTACGACAGCCTGTACCAATTGATTTCAGCCACTGGCTGGCAACGAAGCAACACGTCGAATGGCCCCGCAGCCCCCGTCTTCACCTCCCCGCCAGACTCCGCGCAACTGGAAAACTACTGTGAGACGTACACGTACGATGCTGCCGGCAATCTCACGATGCTGGTGCACAACGCGGTCAGCCAGAGCTGGACACAGCGTACGGCGATCTCGCGGTACAGCAATCGGGGACTTGAACAATCCGACGATGGAACGCTGCCCGACGAGCCTGAAATCGCCGGCGCATTTGATGCCAATGGCAACCGCAAAACTCTGCAGCCCGGGCAGCTATTGCAGTGGAACGCTGGCAGGCGATTGAGTCAGGTTGATCAAGTCATACGCCAACATGCTGCGAACGACTGCGAACGCTACGTGTACAACGGTGCCGGCCAGCGCAAGCGCAAGGTTCGTCTCGTATACATGGAGGGCATCGCGCAACGGCATGAAACGCGCTACTTGCCAGAGCTGGAAATACGCGAGTCGCCCGACGAAGCCCTGCATGTCATTTCAGTGCAGGCGGGACGCTGTGCGGTTGAGGTTCTGCATTGGCCCGGCAAAGGTGTGGCAGCCAATCAATACCACTACAGCTTCAGCAATCATCTGGGCTCGAGCATGCTGGTGTTGGACCATCAGGGAGACACCGTCAGCGAGGAACACTATTTCCCCTACGGTGGTACTTCCTGGTGGGCGGGCCCCGATCAGGTTCAAGCGAGCTACAAGACCCGTCGCTACGCAGGCCAGGAGCGCGATGCCACAGGACTTTATTACTATGGACAACGCTTCTACGCACCTTGGTTGATGCGCTGGATCAGTCCCGATCCAGCCGGTATCGCCGATGGTCTGAACCTGTTTTTGATGGTCCGCGGCAATCCTGTCAGGTTCGTCGACAGACAGGGACTGGCGGGGGTCGATACCGCCAGGGCAGCGGGCGCGACAGCCGCTCGAGAGTTTTTCAGCGCAGCCGTTGGCTCGGCTGTCCAGGCGGCTTTCGTGGGCTTCTTGCCGGCGGCGAACACGGCGGTGACGATTGGCGGTGCGGTGGCCGGCGCCATTTCGGGCGGCATCAGTGGCTACGCCGGGTCCAACTGGGCGCAAAGTTCAATGTCCATCGACGACCCGGGAAGCTGGGGGCCGCTGGCGGCAAAAATCGGTGGCGCCGCATTGGGTGCGGCGTTGGGTGCCGCGCCTTCCTTGCTCGGCATACTCGATCCAAGAGGCAATACTGCGGCTGCCAATCAGATTGGCGGCGCATTCGGTACGGTGTTTCGTGAGATGTCGGCCCAGTACCTCGCCAATGTCGGCCAAAGCAATCCCTCCATCGGCCGTGTCGACCTGGCCACGGGAGCGGCCAGTGTCGGGGCAGCAGGGTTGGCAGCAGGCGCCACCGGTTTCGCAGGTTCAGTGCTGTTAGGCACGGATGTGACTGGAAACGTTCTGCAGTCGATTCTTTCTGTCTCGGCGGTGACGGCCACCAGCGCTGCCGGCGCCTCTGTTGTAAGAGGGATGCGCGGCACGCCGGCCAGGCCTTCGAGCAACAGCGATCCAACCTTCAACCCCGACAACGCCTTGATAGGCTTCAGCACCCGCCACTTCTTCATGTCTCTAGGGCAAATCGCCAACCTGGCGGTTGCACAAATTCCCGGATACGACGCCCTGGACGTACACACTCGAACAGCGGTGAACCGGGCAGTCATGAGCGCCGTCGGCGATATACGCTCGACGTTTGTCACAATTGCAACGCCCGGTTTAAGCGCAGAACTGGGCCGAACCTCCTGGGACCTTGAGAGGAATCAGGTCGGCGCCGACATCCGTCGAGAAAGTCCGCCGATTTCGAGCAATGCAGATTTTGACCCCGCCGCCACTGAAGTCTTGCATTTCGTCAGTGAAACGGGGCCGGGACAACGAAAATACTCCCGATCACAACTGAACTTCTGAGCGCGTTAGCGCGTTAGCGCGTTAGCGCGTTAGCGCGTTAGCGCGGTTGAGAGCAGCCATCGCCATCAACGTGCCGGCGGCTGCTCACCCAGCGGCACCACGGCCATGGTCAGCCGCGACACACAACTGGCTTTGCCTTCATCGCTGGTCAAACGGATATCCCATACATGGGTGGTGCGACCAATGTGA
Source organism: Pseudomonas sp. GM24 (assembly GCF_000282235.1). NCBI lineage: Bacteria > Pseudomonadati > Pseudomonadota > Gammaproteobacteria > Pseudomonadales > Pseudomonadaceae > Pseudomonas > Pseudomonas sp. GM24. Next base: position 7,191 of record NZ_AKJR01000179.1, read on the forward strand.
ATCGGTTTGGCCACCGCCGTCACCCGGCCACTGCGCAAGCCGCGCAAATGGTTGGCGTTGATCTCGAGGCCGACGCAATAAAACTTGCTGGCGTCGATGCACAGATAGCTGGCCATCGAACCGACGGTTTCCGCCAGCACCACCGACGCGCCACCGTGCAGTAAGCCGTAGGGCTGATGGGTGCGATGGTCGATGACCATGCTCGCCGTCAGCGATTCCTCGTCGAACGCTTCGAAGCGGATGTCCAGCACTTCGCCGATGGTGCTTTTCTGGATCGCGTTCAACTGCTCGATGTTGGGGGTGGTACGCCACAAGCTCATCGCAGACTTCCTTTGTTGTTTTAGTGGTCGTTCAATCCTGCCACAGCACCGCCTCGCTGCGCTCGCTCCATTCTTCGAAACGCGCGCCGTAGGTGTCTTCGATGACATTGCGCTTGATCTTCAGGGTCGGCGTGAGGAAGCCGTTTTCCACCGCCCAACTGTCCTTGACCACCACCAATCGGCGCAGGCGTTCATGCTTGTCGAGTACGGCGTTGACCTCTTCCAGCAGTTTCTCAAGGCTCGAATGCAGACTCGCCCGGCCCTCCTCCTGATTGACCGTCGACAGCACACACAACCCCAGCGGTGCACTCAAACCGTCACCGACCACGCAGACCTGTTCGATGCGCGAATGCACGGCCAGACGGTTTTCGATCGGCGCCGGGGCGACGTATTTGCCTTTGCTGGTCTTGAAAATTTCCTTGAGGCGGCCAGTCAGGCGCAGGCGCCCTTCGGCATCCTGCTCGCCCTTGTCGCCGGTGCGCAGAAAGCCATCCTCGGTCAGGGTCTCGGCGGTCTTCTGCGGTTCCTTGAAGTAGCCGAGCATGTTCGCCTGACTGCGCACCTGCACCTCGCCCGACTCATCAATGCGCACCTCGACTTCCGGGCACGGTTTGCCGATCCAGCCCTGTTTGTATTGCCCCGGCAGGCAGATGTGCGAGTAACCGCAGCCCTCGGTCATGCCATAGACCTCCAGCACATCAAGGCCAAGTTTGCGATACCAGGCGAGCAACGTCTGCGGCACTGGCGCGGCGCCGGACAGCGCCACACGCAAGGCATCCAGCCCCAGTCCCGCCAGCACTTTGTGCCCGACACGTTTGCCAATGAACGGCAGGCCGAGGAGAAAATCCAGACGCTTCGCCGGGATCTTGCTGTACACACCCATCTGGAATTTGGTCCAGATGCGCGGCACGCCGAACATCGCGGTTGGCCGAGCTCGCTGCAGATCGGTGATAAAGGTCTCAAGGCTTTCGGCAAAGAACACCGTTTGCCCGGTATAGATCGAGGCCAGCTCAACGAACATCCGCTCGGCAACGTGGCACAGCGGCAGGTACGACAGCAGCCGGTCGTTCTCATTGAGACCAAACAGTTGCGTGCCGCGCGTGGTGGCGAAGCCGAGATTGGCGAAACTGTGCATCACCCCTTTGGGCAGGCCAGTGGTGCCGGAGGTATAGATGATCGTCGCCAGTTGCTCGGCAGCCGGGCGCGGATCGTCCTGAATCGGTGAGCTGCGCTGCAAGTCTGCCCAACTGAAATCGAACTCCCCGGGCGGATGCAGCGGCAGGCTGATGGTCGGCAGATCGGCCGGCACGCCTTTGGCCATGCCCGGCCAATCGTCAAGTTTACCGATGAAGGCGAGGACACTTTCCGAGTGATTGAGTACTTGCGCGACGGAGTCGGCGGTCAGGTTGGGGTACAACGGGACGGAGACGTGCCCGGCCATCCAGATCGCCAGGTCGGCGATGATCCAGTGTGCACAGTTTTTCGAGATCAGGGCGATGTGGCTGCCTTGTGGCAACTCGCGGGCGCGCAACCAATGTGCGGCGCAGCGGGCCTGATGGCCGACGTCGGCCCAACTCAGCGTCTCGACCTGGCCGCCGCCGATGGGCTGCACGAGAAAGCGCTGGCGCGGATGGCGGGCTTCACGCTCGTAGAACACGTCCAGCGGCAAACGGAAGGCGGCAGACATGCGACTCGCTCCTGTTTTTTGGGTCTGGAGCAAGCGTAGTCAACCAAGCAAGTGCTTGGTTGGAAAATTCAAACAAATAATTTCATGGTGTACGCAGAAACCAATTTGGGAGCGAGCCTGCTCGCGAATGCAGTCTGTCAGACACATAAAGGGTGAATGACACGCCGCTTTCGCGAGCAGGCTCGCTCCCACAAGGGATCAGCGTTACGGGTGCTTGAGGCTATTGAGGGTCATCGAGCCGATCAGCAACTCAGGGCTTTCCAGCTCTGCCAGGCCGGCGGTGCTGACCTTCTCCGGCGGATACCCGGCGCCATGCTGCAAATAGCTCAGCAAGTTGCCCACCAACGGGTTGTGGCTGACCAGCAGCACGTTGCTCACCGACACCAGTTGATCGGTGACCTTGTCCGGATCAACCTCCGGCGTCAGCCACTCGACCGTGCGAATTTCCGGCTCGAAACCCAGCGCTTCACGAACAATCTGCGCAGTCTGTTGCGCGCGTAAATAAGGGCTGGCGTAAATCGCGGTCAGCGGCTGGCCGATCAAACGGGCGGCGCTGCTCAAGGCCTCTTTGCGACCGTGCTCGGTCAGTTCACGCTCGGAGTCGGGGCACGAGCCGTAAGGCACGGCCTCGCCGTGACGCAATACCCAGAGTTTCATAGCTTGGGTTCCTCATCTCGCACCGGATGTGGCGCCGGGGCAACGGCGTGTGGCGCTTCACCTTCCGGGGTACGCGGCGTTGGCCAGTCGGCGAACGGCCAGGGTTTCTGGTCGCTGTGGAAACTGCCGAAACGCCCGATCTGCGCCAGAAACTGGCTCAGGCTGTCGCCGAAATTCATCAGGCTGGCGCTCGGCGCGCCATAGATCAAACGATAGATCAGTTGCACCAGCACCACCGCGCCGAGGATGAACTGCGCCATTTGCCAGACCAGCACGTAGACGATCATCCACAACACGCGCAGGAGGATGGATTCGTACTTGGCTTCGGTTTTCGGATCGTTCATGGCTTGCTACTCCCGGCTCAATCAGTTGAAACCGCTGGTGGAAATAAAATCGACGTCGGTTTTCGGTTCGGCTCGCATCAGTAGACCGATCACCTGCTCCAGCGTGCGTCCTTCGAACAGGATCGCGTGCAGCCCGGCGACCAGCGGCATGTACACGCCGACTTCCTGGGATTTGGCCTTGAGCACTTTCAGCGTGTTGACGCCTTCAGCAACTTCACCGAGGCGCGACACGGCTTCGTCGAGGCTCAAGCCCTGACCCAGCGCGAAACCGACTTGATAGTTGCGACTTTTTGGCGATGAGCAGGTCACGATCAGATCACCAACACCGGCCAGACCGAGAAAGGTCATCGGGTTGGCGCCCTGATTCACGGCAAAGCGGGTCATCTCGGCCAGCGCGCGGGTGATCAGCATGCTCTTGGTGTTCTCGCCCATCTCCAGCGCCACCGCCATGCCGGCGATGATCGCGTAAACGTTTTTCAACGCCCCGCCCAACTCGACGCCGAAACGGTCGGCGCTGGCATACACGCGGAAGGTGCGACCGTGCAGCGCGGCTTGCACGGCTTTACAGAGTTCTTCGTCTTCGCTGGCGACGACGGTGGCGGTCAACGCGTGCTCGGCAATCTCGCGCGCCAGATTCGGCCCGGACAACACGCCGATGCGCGCCTGCGGGGCGATCTCTTCGAGAATCTGGCTCATCAGTTTGAAAGTCTGCGCTTCGATGCCTTTGGTCAGGCTGACCAGCATCTTGCCGCTCAACCGCTCGGCGTGGACGGCGAGCACCGTGCGCAGTGCGCTGGATGGCAGCGCGACAAAACACAAATCGCAGGCGTCGAGGGTTGCCTGCAGGTCGGTGACGGCGGTCACCCCCGGCAGAATCTTGATGCCTTTGAGGTAACGCGGGTTTTCGCGATTGACCCGGATGGCCTCGGCCTGCTCGGGGTCACGCATCCACTGCCGGACTTGATGGCCGTTCTCGGCCAAAAGGTTGGCCACGGCGGTACCAAAACTTCCGCCTCCCAGGACCGCAATCGGGCGCTGTTCAGTCATATGCAATCCGTTAATCCATACCAGTGGCGATGCCGGCATTATACGGGGCAGCCCACGCGCGGCCAGCCCCTGCATCAATTACCGACACTTGTAGGAAGAAGACCAACAAAACCTAGGAAAATGCCTGCAACGTGACTGGAAAAGTCGCTGTCCTCGGTTAACATGCGCGCCAATTCTTCGCTATCAAGGTTGTGTCGTGTCTTTTGGCTCTGCGTCCCCGCGTTCGTCCGTTTTACTGGCGCTGTTGTTCAGCCCGGTAGTGCTGGCGGACGACCTGTTCCTGGACAACGAAGCACTGCCGCAGGTGCTGACGGCCACGCGCCTGAAACAGACGCCGGCAGAAGTGCCGGGGAGCATGACCGTCATCGACAGCGAATTGATCAACGCCAGCGGCGCGCGCGACATCAGTGAACTGCTGCGGCTGGTGCCAGGGATGATGGTCGGCAACATCAGCGGCAATCAGGCGGCGGTCAATTACCACGGCACCAACGCCAGCGAAGCACGGCGCATGCAAGTGCTGATCGACGGCCGTTCGGTCTATCGCGCAGGCTTGTCCACGGTGGACTGGAGCGATATTCCGGTGGCCATGGAAGACATCGAGCGCATCGAAGTCTTTCGCGGCCCGAACACCGTCAGCTACGGCGCCAATGCGCTGATGGCGGTGGTCAACATCATCACCCGCCACCCGGCCGACAGCCACGGCACACGGTTGAAGTACACCCGTGGCCAGCGCGGCATCAATGACTTTTATGCCAGCCAGGGCACCGGCTGGAATGGCGGTGACTTGCGCCTGTCGTTGTCCGGGCAGGAAGACGACGGCTTCGACAGCGATCGCAGCGGAGCCGATTACCGTGACAGCCGCCGCTTGAACCGTTTCAGTCTCGCGGTCAGTCACACCCTCAGCGACAACCAGAGCCTCGATTGGCAGGTCAACGCCAAGGACGGCAGCAACCAGCGGCCTTACACCTACCGCCCGGTTTTCTCCGGGATTACCGCCGCTGGGAACAATTCCGACGTGGTCGCCAAGGATTACGCCGGCTCGGTGCGCTGGAACCTCGACATCAATCCCGAACACAGCCTTTATATACAAGGCTCGGCGCAACACTGGGATCGTCAGCAAACCTGGCGCGCCTGCGATGCCGAGGTATCGTTCAGCCCCGAACTGACGCAGTTGTGGCAACTCAACCCGAATTACACCGAACGTCTGGCGCGCAACATCACCCGTTTCACCGGCCCCGGCGCAGCGCCCGGCACCCCGCAGGAAATGGCCCTGGCCAATCAGGTGCTTGATCAATGGCGCAACGGTGCCAGCCGGACCCTGTGCGGCGACATCGACCAGAGCGCCCGCGAATCGCGTTACGACCTCGAACTGCAGGACACCCTCAGCCTGTCCGACAGCCTGCGACTGGTCAGCGGCATGAACTACCGTTACGACCGCGCCGACTCCGAGACTTACTTCAATGGCACGCTGGATGACACCACCTGGCGCGCGTTCGGCCAACTGGAATGGCGCGCCACGGAACACTGGCTGTTGCAGGGCGGCGCGATGTTTGAAAACACGCAACTGACTGGCAGTTCGCTGACCCCGCGATTTGCCGTCAATTACCTGATCAACCCGCGCCACGGCCTGCGTGCGGTGTACTCGGAGGCTATCCGCTCGCCGGACATGTTCGAGAACAACGTCAACTGGAGCTATCAGGTCAGCAACCTGCGGCCCTCGGCCTACGGCCAGTCGTCGGCGCGCTACTTTGTCAAAACGCGTGGCCCGGGCGATCTCGATCAGGAACACATGCGCTCGCGCGAACTGGGTTACAACGGCTATTTCGCCGAGTTGGGCCTGGCCCTGGATGTGAAGCTGTTCTACGACGAGATCACCGGAATGATCAGTGAGCCGCTGCGCAACAACCAATACATCGCGAGCAACGCCAACAGCTCACGGTTTCGCGGTACGGAAACCCAGCTCGACTGGCGCGTGAGCCTCGCCGATCGCCTGCGCTTCACCTACGCCTTTGTCGATGCCGAGGCGAGTAACCCACTGGATCAGCAATTCACCTCGCGCAACAGCGGTTCGGCCGGCTGGCTGCGCGATTGGGGCCACGGCTGGAACAGCGCCCTCTTCTATTACGGCGACAACGCGCTCAACGGCTACCGTTTCGAACGCGTCGACACGCGCATCGCCAAACGGATTGCGCTGGGCAAAGCCCAACTGCAACTGGCCGGCGTGCTGCAACAGCGCCTCGATCATGAGCCGACCACTTTCGTCGACAACAATTACGACGAACGCCGGGTGATGTATTTCAGCGCCGAGCTGGAGTTCTAGGATGCACTACGGGCCGTCACGGAAGCTGCCAACCTTTGGCCACTGGCTGGCCGGGGTGTGTCTGTTTCTGACCGCATGGCTGCATGGCGTGGCGGTGCAGGCGGCCGATATTCTGTTGACCGGCGCCGAGGAAAGTCCTGGCGTGCAAGCGTTCGTGCAGGCACTCAGCGAATTGCGCCCGACCGACAACGTGCGTTTCCAGCCACTGGCCAGTCTGCCGGCACCGGGCAAACTACCCGCCAGCCTGCGCCTGATTCTGCTCGACCTGCCGAGTCTCGACTGGCGTCTGCAAGAACCACAAGGCCCGGCGACACTGGTGCTGCGCATAAGTCGCCTGCAAGCTCGCCAGCGCCTGGGCAACGCGCAACCGGCGCATCTGAGTTTGCTCTGGAGTGATCCACCGCTGAGCCGACAGTTGCAGTTGATCCGACGCATTTTGCCCCAGGCCCGGCGGATCGGCGTGCTGTTCGATCAGCACAGTGAATTCCTCCTCAAGGAACTGAATCTCGCCGCCGCGCCGCTGAACCTGCAAGTCGTCAGCCAGCGCTGGGACAACACCCACGACAGCCGCCCGCTGCAAACTGTACTGAAGAACAGCGACGTGTTACTCGGGCTCGACGACCCCGATCTGTACAACCCGAAAACCGCGAAAAACCTGCTGCTCAGCAGTTACTCACGGCAAGTCGCACTGGTCGGCCCCAACGTCGCGTTCGTTCGCGCCGGCAGCCTGGCCAGTACGTACAGCGATCAGAACGACTGGCTGGCGATGCTCGATCAATTGCTCGACCAACCGCCGGCCACTTGGCCGCGAACCCTCTACCCCGCACGTTTCAAAGTCTCAAGTAATGCGCAGGTCGCTCGTTCACTGGGTATCGAACCGTTGAATGAAGCGTCTGTCGCCAGCGCGCTGGCTGAAGGAGAACACCGCCCATGAGTTTCCGTCGCCGTTGGGACATCAATACCCGCACCCAGCTGATCAGCCTGGGCCCGGCGTTGTTGCTGACCCTGCTGTTGATCAGTTTTTTCACCTTCGTGCGCATTCAGGATTTGCGTCAGGAGTTGAACCACACCGGCCAACTGATCGCCAACCAACTGGCGCCCGCCACCGAATACGGGGTGATTTCCGGCAACAACGAAGTGCTGGAGAGCCTGCTCAAGGCCACACTGGCCACGCCCAATGTGCGTTTTCTTGAAGTGCAGGACAGCGCCAACCGGATTCTGGTCTACGTCGAACAACCCGCGGCGGCGCACGGTCGGCCGCATCAGGTCGAAGTGTTTCAGGCACCGGTGCGCCTGCAACGCATCGCCCTGCACAACGATTTCTTCCAGGACGGCAAGGTCAGCAATAGCGGGGCCAGCGAAGATTATCTGGGCCGGGTGATCGTCGGTCTGTCCAACGATGCCTTCAGTCAGCGCCAGCAGGAAATCCTGTTCAAGGCCGCAATCCTCGCGCTGTTCGCCCTGCTCTTCACGTTTGTGTTGGCGCGGCGCCTGGCCGGCAGCTTGTCGCAGCCGATCCGCGATATCGGTGACGCGGTGAAGGCCATTCAGGACGGCGACTACAAAACGCCGCTGCCGATCGTCGATGACACCGAACTCGGCGCGCTGTCGCAGCACATCAACAACCTCGCCCAGGCGCTGGAACAAGCCAGCCGTGAGCAACATCAAGCCATGGCGCAACTGATCCAGACCCGCGAGGAAGCGGAAAAGGCCAACAACGCCAAGTCCGATTTCCTGGCGATGATGAGCCATGAACTGCGCACGCCCATGAACGGTGTGCTGGGCATGCTGCAATTGCTGGAAACCACCGAGATGACCGAGGAGCAGGTCGAGTACGCCGCCCTCGCCTCGGAGTCCACCGAACACCTGCTGAAAGTCATCAACGATATTCTCGACTTCTCGCGCATCGAACGTTCCGAGCTGGAACTGGAGCACATCCCGTTCAACCTCGCTGAACTGATCGGCGCCTGCGCGCAGTCGTTCCAGCACAGCGCAGTGCAACGCGGCCTGGCTTTGAATCTGCGCATCCCGGACGACATGCGCGGTTTGCAGGTGCAGGGCGATCCGACGCGGATCCGGCAGATTCTGGTCAACCTCGTCGGCAATGCGCTGAAGTTTACCGAGCAGGGTCGCGTCAGCATCGAGGCGCAGTGGCAGTCGCTGGATCACGAATTGTTGTGGTTCACCTGCTCGGTGCGCGACAGCGGCATCGGTATTTCGTCAGAAAGCCTGGAGCTGATGTTCAACGCCTTCCAGCAGGCCGACAGCTCGATTTCGCGGCGTTACGGCGGCACCGGTCTCGGTTTGCCGATCGCCCGTACACTGGCCGAACGCATGGGTGGCACCTTGCGCGCGCAGAGCGAAGAAGGTCGTGGCTCGGTGTTCACCCTGGAAATTCCGCTGGCCCTGTATAAGCAGGCGCTGCCGGCACTGACCGCGCCTCGAGCACTGAATGGCAAGGGCCATGGCGAAGGGCGCAATGTCTTGCTGGTCGAAGACAACCCGGTGAATCAGACCGTGATTGAAGCGATGCTGCGCAGTCTGGGCTTTACTGTCAGTGTTGCCAGCGATGGCGCACAAGCGGTGCGCAGCGCCGAGGGCAGCGACTTCGAAGTGATTCTGATGGATTGCCGCTTGCCGATTATCGATGGCTACGAAGCGACACGGCAGATCCGTCTTCTGCCGGGTCGCAGCGATGTGCCGATCATCGCCCTGACGGCCAACGCCTTGCAGGGTGACCGCGAAACCTGTCTGTCGGCGGGCATGAACGATTATTTGGCGAAGCCGTTCAAACGTAATGATCTGCAGCAGATTCTGCAGCGCTGGGTGTCGTAGTGTGGGCCTTTCGACCATCTGCGACTGGCATGAAAAGCGAAAGTGCGGCAGTCTTAGGCACCCGAACGAGCCTCAAAAGGGGCTTGAATAAAAATTTCAGTGCACAAGTGTACATTCATGTCCTTGGTGCTGTGACTTTCACCACAACGCAATAGTCTATGAGTAGGCTGCCGGTTCGAGGCATGAACGCTTCGAACGGTCGGGAAGATTTGCCCCACCTGCCGCATGGGATTATTGAGGAGCTCGCATGACCAAACAAAACGCCTTTACTCGGGAAGATCTGCTGCGCTGCAGTCGCGGTGAGCTGTTCGGCCCAGGTAACGCGCAACTGCCCGCCCCGAACATGCTGATGGTCGATCGCATCACCCTGATCAGCGAAGAAGGTGGCAAGTACGGCAAAGGTGAATTGGTCGCCGAGCTGGATATCAACCCTGACCTGTGGTTCTTCGCGTGCCATTTCGAAGGTGATCCGGTGATGCCGGGCTGCCTGGGTCTGGACGCCATGTGGCAACTGGTCGGTTTCTTCCTGGGCTGGCAAGGTCTGCCGGGCCGTGGCCGTGCGCTGGGTTCGGGCGAAGTGAAATTCTTCGGTCAAGTGCTGCCGACCGCCAAGAAAGTCACCTACAACATTCATATCAAACGCGTCCTCAAGGGCAAGCTGAACCTGGCCATCGCCGATGGTTCGGTGACTGTCGACGGTCGCGAAATCTACACCGCCGAAGGCCTTCGCGTCGGCGTGTTCACCTCCACTGACAACTTCTAAGGGTTATTCGCATGCGCCGCGTCGTTATCACTGGTCTGGGCATTGTTTCGTGCCTGGGCAATGACAAAGAGACCGTCTCCGCTAACCTGCGTGCAAGCCGCCCTGGCATCCGGTTCAATCCGGAATATGCCGAAATGGGTCTGCGTAGCCAGGTTTCCGGCTCCATCGACCTCAACCTTGAAGAGCTGATCGATCGCAAGATCTATCGCTTCGTCGGCCACGCAGCGGCTTACGCTTACCTGGCCATGAAAGACGCTATCGCTGACTCCGGCCTGACCGAAGAGCAAGTGTCCAACCCGCGTACCGGCCTGATCGCTGGTTCCGGTGGTGCTTCCACGCTGAACCAGATGGAAGCGCTGGACATCCTGCGCGAGAAAGGCGTGAAACGCGTTGGCCCATACCGTGTAACGCGGACCATGAGCAGCACCGTTTCCGCTTGCCTGGCCACGCCATTCAAGATCAAGGGCCTGAACTACTCCATCGCTTCTGCCTGCGCCACCAGTGCTCACTGCATCGGTACGGCCATGGAACAGATCCAGATGGGCAAGCAGGACATCGTCTTCGCCGGTGGCGGTGAAGAAGAGCACTGGAGCCAATCGTTCCTGTTCGACGCCATGGGCGCGCTGTCCAGCAAGCGTAACGACACCCCGGAACAGGCTTCCCGTGCCTACGACGCTGACCGTGACGGTTTCGTCATCGCTGGCGGTGGCGGCATGGTCGTGGTTGAAGAGCTGGAACACGCTCTGGCCCGTGGCGCCAAGATCTACGCGGAAATCGTTGGCTACGGCGCCACGTCCGACGGCTACGACATGGTTGCCCCAAGTGGCGAAGGCGCGATCCGCTGCATGCAGATGGCGATGTCCACCGTTGATACCCCGATCGACTACCTGAACACCCACGGCACTTCGACTCCGGTCGGTGACGTCGCGGAAATGAAAGGTGTGCGTGAAGTGTTCGGCGACAAGGCACCTGCGATCAGCTCGACCAAGAGCCTGTCCGGTCACTCCCTGGGCGCTGCCGGCGTTCACGAAGCGATCTACTGCATGCTGATGATGGAAGGCAACTTCATTGCCGGTTCCGCCAACATCGATGAGCTGGACCCTGAAGTGGCCGATCTGCCGGTGCTGACCAAGACCCGCGAGAACGCCACCATCAACACCGTGATGAGCAACAGCTTCGGCTTCGGCGGCACCAACGCCACGCTGGTACTGAAGCGCTGGGAAGGCAAGTAATTCCCCCCGCTTGAGCTACACACAAAAACGCCCCGACTGGTTCGGGGCGTTTTTTTTCGCCTGCAGAAAATAGCCGGGACACTACCGGTCCGTGTTATTGATCGCTCCCACGCTCTGCGTGGGAA
>NZ_AKJR01000180.1:0-8769 GCF_000282235.1 Pseudomonas sp. GM24
CAAAAGATCGCAGCCTGCGGCAGCCCCTACAGGGTGAACGTCAATCCCATGTAGGAGCTGCCGCAGATTGCGATCTTTTGATCTGTTTTCAGCCCAGTTTCTGCGCCAGTACCGCAATGTGCTCCGGCCCGATCCCACAGCAACCACCCAGATGGCTAGCGCCCCGCTGCTGCCAGTCAATCGCCCAGTGCAAGTACCCCGGCGGATCCAGATCCTCGCGCAGCGGATCAAGTCCGTCATTGGCCGTAGCTTCTTTTGGCTGCGGCGGAAACGCATTGGCGTAAGCACCAATGTTTATCTTCACCCCCAGGCGCTCGAAGGTTTCACGCGCTGCATCAATCGCGGCACCGATCACTTCCGGCTGACTGCAATTGAACAGCAACGTCTCGACGCCCAATTCAGCCGCCACCGCCGCCGCTTCGGCGACTGGCTCACCAGAGCGCAGGCGCGGCACTTCATCAGTGTCTTCGTCCTTCAAGGTGAACGACAACCAGAACGGTTTGCCATCCTTCGGCAATCCCGCGTGAATGGCTCGCGCCTCGATGATCGAGCTTTGGGTTTCCGCCAGCCACAGATCAACGTGCGGTGTCAGGCCATTGACCAAGGGCGTCAGCAACTCGGTTACTCGTGCGGCCTCGAACAGATCCGGACGATAGGAGCCGAACAGCGGCGGCAATGAGCCGGCCACCCGCACGGATTTCCCCGAGGCTTGCACCGCACGTCGCGCCAGTTCACCGGCCAACGCCGCCAGTGCCTGCCCTTCAGCGGCGAAGCGTTCCTCACCAATATGGAACGGCACCACGGCATAACTGTTGGTGGTAATCACATTGGCGCCACTGGCGATATAAGCGGCATGTACCGCCTCAACCGCTTGCGGCGCCTCGCTCAACGCCAGCGCCGACCACTCCGGCTGGCGAAATGGCGCACCGGCGCGCTGCAATTCACGGCCCATGCCGCCATCGAGAATAATCGTGCTGCCTGCGCCCATATGCTTTTCACTCATATGCTTATGAAAATAACTCACTATCAGAGTCGTTCTTATAACTATTTAATACGCACCATTCCGTTAAAAACAACCTCTTTTTTACCCAGGGATCGACTGTGAAATTTAAACCGCTACTGGCCCTGGGCCTGACCATTCTGGCCGCCTCCACGCAAGCCTTTGCTGGCACGACGCTGGATCGTATCGAGCAGAAAAAAGAGCTGGTCGGTGTGCTGATGGAAAGCTATCCACCGTTCTCGTTTCTCAACGACCAGAATCAGCTTGATGGCTTCGACGTTGATGTCGCCAAAGCCGTGGCGGACAAGTTAGGCGTCAAGCTGCGACTCGAAACGCCGTCGTGGGACGTCATTGCCGCCGGCCGCTGGAGCGGGCGCTACGATATCTGCATCTGCTCGATGACGCCGAGCAAGGCCCGCGCCGAGGTATTCGATTTCCCGGTCGAGTACTACGCTTCGCCGGCGGTGATCGTGGTCAATGCCAAGGATGAGCGGATCCACGATGCCAAGGATCTGAGCGGCAAAAAAGTCGGCCTCACCAGCGCGTCCAGTTACGAAAGCTATCTGAACAAGAACCTGGTCATCGAAGGCGCCGAAGATACGCAACTGCAGTACCCGTTCGAAGATGTGCAGATCGCGCCGTACGATACCGATAACGTCGCCTTCCAGGACTTGGGCCTGGGCGCCGGCGTGCGCCTGGATGCAATCCTCACCAACCTCGTCACCGCGCAGCCACGCCTGAACCAGGACAAACGCTTCAAACTGGCCGGCGCGCCGCTGTATTCGGAGCCGAACTCGGTGGCCATCGAAAAGGGTGACGCGCAATGGGATGCCAAAGTGCGCGAGGTGTTCGCGCAACTGAAACAGGACGGCACCCTGAGCAAGCTTTCGCAAAAATGGATCGGCGCTGATATCAGCCAATGACTTCTTTCCCGACACCGCCACAGCCACCGCAACCGGTGGCTGAATCACGCCTGCAACGGATGTTCGGTTTTCGTACGCGGCTGTACCTGACCTGGGCAACGCTGTTCTGCCTGTTCGCCGGGTTCTTCCTGAGCTTCGACCTGAAGTTCTCGATCATCCTCGACAAACTGCCCAATCTGGTCGGCCTGCACCTGGCGCCCAACGGCTTCTTGCAGGGTGCAGCGCTGACGCTGTTCCTATGCGTGTGCTCGATTGTCGCTTCGTCCCTGCTGGGCTTCATCACGGCATTGGCACGCCTGTCGAAAAGTGCCGTGGCGTTCGGCATCGCCAGTTTTTACACCTCGTTCTTTCGCGGCACGCCACTGCTCATCCAGATCCTGCTGATCTACCTCGGCTTGCCGCAACTGGGCATCGTGCCTGGCGCCATCGTCGCGGGCATCATTGCCTTGTCGCTGAACTACGGCGCCTATCTCAGCGAAATCTTCCGCGCCGGCATCCTCGGTGTCGACCACGGCCAGCGCGAAGCTTCGCTGGCACTGGGTATGCGCGAGACGGTGATTTTCTGGCGCATCACCCTGCCGCAAGCCATGCGCACGATCATCCCGCCCACCACCAACCAGTTCATCTCGATGCTCAAGGACTCGTCACTGATCTCGGTGATGGGCGTCTGGGAAGTGATGTTTCTCGCCCAGTCCTATGGACGCTCAAGCTACCGCTACATCGAAATGCTGACGACGGCGGCGATCATCTACTGGCTGATGTCGATCGGGCTGGAGTTGATTCAGGCGCGCATGGAGCGGCATTACGGCAAGGCTTACGTGCGGCGGAGCTAGGGGGATCGGCACCTTGCGGGTTGCGTCGGGTTTTAATGGGGCTCTCGGCGTACCCGCACAACGCCCATTTTCAGGCCAAACAATCGGAATATTGAGTCCAACGACCTCAACGTCTGATTACCCTCAGCGTGCTCTATGTGTATCAACGTGCGGACCGAAATTTTGCACATCTTAGCGAATTGGATTTGATGCAGCCCTGTCACCTCAACTCGTAAACGGCGGACGGCTTCGCTGATTTCCAATGTCCCGTCGGCCAGCGCCTCTTGAATGCTTTCGATGAGCGCCATGCGTTCGAGAACTGTCATTACCATTTTCCTCTCCAATCTTCGAGCGCCGCATAAGGCTCAATAAACATTAATGGCGCGGGGATTCATTGATGTGAGTGCTTCGGCGTTTGAATCAAAACTTACCGCACCTAATGAGAGAAGCAGGCAAAAAAACTGCAACAAAATGCAGAAATTAATATATTTCAGCGCTGAAGATGCAAAACAATGCAGATCAACCACCGACATCATTCTGTAAAAACCCTTCGCTATACAGGACGGCCCGCTTATAACAAAAAGGCCGTCCGACCATGCCGTTCCCGCCCCAGCGTCTGTCCCTTGCCATTGCTCTGTTGATCGCTGCCACGGCAGCCCACGGCAAAACCGTGCAGATCGACACCGCCACCACGGCAGCACAAACGCTGGGTGGCAGCGACACGTTGACGATTTCCGCGCCGGGCAGCATCACCAACAGCGGCAAGGCCGTGAGCCTGAAAGACAAGACCAGCGGTGCCGGTGTGGTGATCGACAACGCCGGCAAAATCGTTTCCAGCGGTGGCCGGGCCATCGACAGCAGTGGCGACCTGACCCAGGCGCGCAACTACACGATTTACAACCGCAGCGGCGGGCAGATTCGCGGTGCCAACGACGCGTTGCGTATCGACAGCAACTTTGTCAGCGGCAGCCTGTTGATCGACAACAGCGGCGTGATTCGCTCCACCACCGGCCAGGGACTGGATCTCGATGCGCTGCGCAGTGACGGCGTGAAGACCACCATTATCAACCGCGTCGGCGGGCTGATTCGCGGCGACGCCAGCGACGGCATGAAGACCGGCGCGAATGCGACGATCAGCAACTATGGCGAGATTTCGTCCGGCGATTCGCACAATGCCGACGGGAAATTCGACGGCATCGATATCGATTCCGCGAGCGGCGTCAGTGTGACCAACTACGGGGTGATTTCCGGTGGCCGCCATGGCATCACCACCGATCTTGGCGCGACGCTGATCAACTACGGGCAGATCACCGGCCGCAATGGTTCCGGCTTCGGTTCCGACGGCGATGGCACGGTGATTAACCACGGCACCATCACTGGCGCTTACTCAGGCTTGCAAGCGAACGGTGACGGCGACGGCGTGGACATCGACAAGATCGCCCACATCGAAAACTACGGGACCATTCAAGGCGTCGGTGCCGGCGGTGTCGACAAGGGCGGTTTCGCCAATGGCAGCGAAGGTATCGCGCTGGGTGGCGGTTACATTCTCAACGCCAGCAACGCTTTGATCAGCGGCGCCGACAGCGCCATTCTGGTCGACGATGGCAGCGGCGGCTCGGGGCTGGCGGCGACCACTCTGGAAAACTTCGGCACCATTCAAGGCCTCAACGGTTTCGGCGTGAAGCTCGTCGGCGAGTTCGCCGACAACGTCATCAACGGCGGCACGATCAGTGGCAGCAATGGCCTGGCGCTGGATCTGGGCGGCGGTAACGACAGTCTGACCCTGCGCAACGGCAGTCGCTTTGTCGGCGTGGTGGATGGCGGCAGCGGTTACGACCGGGTGGTGATGGACGATGCGGCCGGTGGCAGCTTCGGCGCCAGTCGTAACTTCGAATGGCTGGAGGTCGAACAAGGTGCGTGGACACTCACAGGCAGCGGCGACTTCAGCGACGGCGGTGCAGTGCGCAACGGCGCAACACTGATCAATCAGGGCAGCATCGCCGGTAACCTGACCGTGGATGCCGGCGGTGTGTATGCCGGTGGCGGTTCGGTGGGCAGCCTCACTGTCAACGGCACATTGCGCACCGACACCGGACTCGGTCGCGCAACCATCGTTCGCGATTTGAACATGGGCAGCGCAGCCACCCTCGCCTACGGCGTCAACGCCGATGGCAGCAGCGCACCGGTACAAGTCGGCGGCATCGCCAATCTCAATGGCGCAACGCTCGCGGTCAATCCCGGTAGCGGCACGTATCCCTGGCAGAGCCACTACACCGTGCTGCAAGCGGCGCAGGTCAACGGCACCTTCGGCAAGGTCAGCAGCGACTATGCATTCCTGACGCCGACCCTTGCCTACACGCCTACCCAAGTTGACCTGACCTACACTCGCAACGACGTGGCTTTCAATGAGTTTGCCACGACCGGCAACGGCACAAACGCCGCCAACAGCCTCGCCTCAATCGGCAAAAACAGTGCGCTGTACAACGCCTTGCTCAATACCAGCCAAAGCAGCGCCGGCGCAGCAATCGAGCAACTGGCCGGCGCCAGCAACGCCAACCTGACCAACGCCACCCTCAGCGCCAGCAGTCAGGTCGGCAGCAGCATGCTCTCGGCGATGCAGCAAATGGGCGGCAGCCCGGGACTGCTGGTCGGCCTCGATCAACGCGACACGCCCGTGCTGGCGGCCAACGGCGTGCCGACCGAGGCGCGCAACCTGAATGATCCGAACGCTCACGGCCGGCTCTGGCTGCAAGGCATCGGCGGCTACGGCAAGCTCGATGGCGAACACGGCAGCAGTGGTCTGGAACAACGCACCAAGGGCAGCGTGCTGGGCGCCGACTGGTCACTGAATCCAGCGTGGCGCCTGGGCGTACTGGGCGGTTATTCGAAAACCGATCTGGACGCGACCGGCGTCGACGGCAACGTCGAGAGCTGGCACGCCGGCGTCTACGCGCTGCACCAGAACGGCCCGATCGCTTTGCGCCTCGGCGCGGCGTACAGCGGCCATCAGGGCGAAAGCAAACGCACCATCGCCTTCAATGGTTTCAGCGACCGCCCGAAAGGCGATTACGACGCCGATAGCCAGCAAGCCTTCGCCGAACTCGGCTATGCCATGGGCAGCGGCCGCCTCAGCGCCGAGCCCTTCGCCAGCCTCGGTTATCAGCGCTACCACCGCGACAGCTATAAGGAAAAAGGCGGCGCCGCCGCGCTGCAAGTCGACAGCCAGACCCAGGACAA
This sequence comes from Pseudomonas sp. GM24, assembly GCF_000282235.1. Taxonomy (NCBI): domain Bacteria; kingdom Pseudomonadati; phylum Pseudomonadota; class Gammaproteobacteria; order Pseudomonadales; family Pseudomonadaceae; genus Pseudomonas; species Pseudomonas sp. GM24. The sequence continues at coordinate 5,973 of NZ_AKJR01000180.1, forward strand.
CTTCAGCAGCACCTTCGGCCTGCGCCTGGCGCACTTGAGCAGCCTCGACAACGGCATGAGCGTGACCCCGCGCATGGCTGCTGGCTGGAAACACACTTACGGCGATGTCGGCGGCTCGACGCGTCAGGCGTTTGTGACTGGCGGCACGGCGTTCAGTGTCGATGGTAGCTCGCTGGATCGCGACAGCCTGGTGCTGGAAGCCGGGCTGGATGTGGGGATTTCTGCGCGGCACACGCTGGGTGTGGGATACAGCGGTGAGATCGGCAGCAACAGCCGCAATCACGGGTTGATCGGGCAGTGGCAGATGAGTTTTTGAGGTTGAACAGGCGGCGCGGTCTTGATTGGTTGTAGGAAAAAGAGCCGCTGCAGCCGAGCAAAACTCCGGGTTCCAGATCACACGGTCATTTTCTACAAAACGATGCGATGTCGCCTGCAAGCCTGCGGGAAGCAGCCGACATCGGATTTTCGGGTGCATCAATAGAGTTGGGTCTCCTTTCAAAAAAGGCCCTACCTAATGCCCCTTCAACACACTTTCAAACCAAAACACTTGGCTTTGGCCATTTCGCTGGCGCTGGCTTGTGTAGAGCTTGCCAACGCTCAGCAATCCTCTGAAGTCGCTGATTCAACCGCAGTCGTGAATGCCAATGAATTGCCCGAAACCAACGCTAAAGAAATGGCACTTGAACGACTCAAGGGATTTCTCACCGACCCAAGTACGGTACCCATCGCTTTTAAAACCCCTGAAGAAACGTTTAAAGGTACCGCTGTAAACGATCTGATCACACTCACGGACGGCGCAAGCTTTACCGGCCTGCTGGATGGTGGCGCAGGAGATAACGTCCTGTTCCTGGATGCAGCGGCAGGCGGCGAGCTGAAAGACACGCGTAATTTCAACGGCCTGCTCCTCAGCCGGGGCGACTGGACTCTGAGTTCCAAGGGTGACTTCAAGGACGGCGTGCTGGTCAACAGCGGTACCGCTTTGACCAACCTGGGGGGCATCAAGGGCGATGTCTATGTCGAAAGAGGTGGCAGCTTTGCAGGTAAAGGCGCTGTGGGCAGTCTGGAGGTCGCCGGCCTGCTCTCCGTCAATGGGGCACTCGGCAGTCCGCGCGTGAAAGGCGACTTGCGCTTGTCCCCAACCGCCGAGCTGGCTTATGAGGTCACGCCCAGTGGCAGTCAAACGATCAAGGTCGATGGCACTGCCAGGCTGGAAGGTGCAACCCTGAACGTCGTTGCCGTTCCAGGGGAGTATCCGCAAAGTCGCCAGTACAAAATCATCGAAGCCGGCAAGGTAGAAGGCGAATTCGGCAAGGTCCTTAACAACCTCGCCTTTATGACCGCCACACCTCAGTACAACAAAAAATCCGTCGGGCTGACTTATGCCCGTAACGGTGAGCCGCTTGCGAGCGTTGCCACGACAGACAACGGTCGTGCAGTTGCCGACAGCATTGTCGAACCACAAACGCCTGCGCCATTCGCGACGCCAACGCCAACGCCAACGCCATTGACGGCTTCCGCATCAGTTCCAGTTCCAGTTCCAGTTCCGCCATCGGCGTCGACGCTCGTTGCAGAGTCCGTCCCATCGTCAATGCAGGACGAACCTCTTACTGCGCAAGTTAACGAGTCCGCCGAACAGCCCGCTCCTGCGCCACTAAAACCTGCAAACGCGGCAGTCGCCGCACTGCTGACCAGCGACAAAACCACCGCCCCCGTCGCCATCGAACAACTCGCCGCCGGCAGCAACGCCAATCTCGCCAAAGCCACGCTAAGCAGTATCACTCCGGTGAGCGCGAGCATGCTCTCGGCCATGCAGCAACTGAATAGCCGTTACGGTTCTGCCTACGGTTCCGGCAACTCACCGCGTCAGGCCGCCGGCGGCGCCGATTCCGGGCGGGTGTGGATTCAGGCGCTCGGCCATGGCGGCAAGGTTGACCGCGAGTTCGACAGCACCCTGAAACACGCGACCCAAGGCCTGGTCATGGGCGCCGACTGGCGGCTCGATGAGCAATGGCATATCGGCCTGGTCGGTGGTAAATCGCAAACCAGACTCGACGCTCGGCAATACGATGGCGACCTCGACAGCTGGCACCTCGGCGCCTACGCCGTGCGCCAGGACGGACCGTTCTCACTGCGTCTCGGGGCGACCTATGCCAGCCATGACGGCCACAGCAAGCGGCGAGTGGCCTTCAACGGCTTCAGCGATCGTCTCAAGGGCAACTATGACGCCAACACCCAGCAAGCCTTTGCCGAACTGGCGGTCAATGTTGGCCGGCACAACGCGACGCTCGAACCGTTCGCCAGCCTCGGCTATCAGCGCTATCAGCGCGACAGCTACAGCGAAAAAGGTGGGGATGCAGCGCTGAAAGTCTTTGGGCAAACCCGCGACAACCTCAGCAGCACCTTCGGCCTGCGCACGGCAAAAATCACTCGGCTGGATAACGGCATGACGCTGACGCCGCGATTCAGTGCCGGTTGGAAACACACCTTTGGCGAGATCGAAAGCGACACCCGCCAACAACTGGTCAAGGGTGGCAAGCGGTTTGAGGTTGCCGGTGCCGCGCTGGATCGCAACAGCCTGTCGGTGGATGCCGGCCTCGATCTTGGGCTGTCAGCCAATCACTCCGTCGGCGTTGGTCTTACCGGTGAAATGGCCACTGACAGCCGCACTCACGGCGTGATGGGCCAATGGCGCATGGCGTTTTAACTGACACAACATTTTCTGTAGGAGTTGCCGAAGGCTGCGATCTTTTGATCTTTGTTTTTATTAACCCAAAACAACATCAAAAGATCGCAGCCT
>NZ_AKJR01000181.1:0-14814 GCF_000282235.1 Pseudomonas sp. GM24
CCTCAGCAACGGATATACACACAAGTGCTAGATATGCCGAGATAGACGCTTCCACAGGAAAAACGATATTTCCGCCAACACCCCCGCCCCAGCTACTCTTCCACGATTACCACCGCCGATTCCCCGGGGACCCCATGCCAAGATCCACCCTAAAACCGCTCTTGATCTCCCTCGCACTAACCGCCATAGCCCCGATCGCCAACGCCGCCACAACCCTGGTCTACTGCTCCGAAGCCAGCCCCGCCGGCTTCGACCCCAGCCAATACACCAGCGGCACCGACTTCGACGCCTCCGCCGAAACCGTCTTCAACCGCCTCACCCAATTCAAACGCGGCGGCACCGACATCGAACCCGGCCTGGCAACAAAATGGGATATCTCCCCGGATGGCCTGCAATACACCTTCCACCTGCGCCAAAACGTAAAATTCCACACCACCGACTACTTCACCCCCACTCGAGACTTCAACGCCGACGACGTCCTCTTCACCTTCCAGCGCCTGCTCGACCCGGACAACGCCTTCCGCAAGGCCTACCCCGCCGAATCCCCATACTTCACCGACATGGGCCTCAACACCACGATCAAATCGGTAGAAAAACTCGACGAGCAAACCGTGCGCTTCAACCTCAACAACGTCGACGCCGCGTTCGTGCAAAACCTCGCCATGAGCTTCGCCTCCGTGCAATCAGCCGAATACGCCAACCAACTGTTGAAAGAAGGCAAAGCTGCCGACCTCAACCAGAAGCCGATCGGCACCGGCCCGTTCGTGTTCAAGCGCTACCAGAAGGACTCACAAATCCGCTACGCCGCCAATACGGCCTACTGGAAACCCGAAGACCTCAAAATCGATAACCTGATTTTCTCCATCACCCCGGACGCCGCCGTGCGCCTGCAAAAACTCAAGGCCGGCGAATGCCAGGTCAGCGGCTACCCACGCCCGGCCGACATCGAAGTGATGGAAAAAGACCCGAACCTGCGCGTGCTCAAACAAGCCGGTTTCAACCTCGGCTTCCTCGCCTACAACACCACCCACGCGCCTCTCGACCAGCTCAAAGTGCGGCAGGCGTTGGACATGGCCATCGACAAACCGGCAATCATCAAAGCCGTTTACCAAAGCGCCGGCCAGTTGGCGCAAAACGCCTTGCCGCCGGCGCAATGGTCGTATGACCCGAACATCAAGGACGCACCCTACGACCCGGCAAAAGCACGGGTGCTACTGAAAGAAGCAGGGGTTGCGCCGGGTACAACCATCAACCTCTGGGCGATGACAGTGCAGCGCGCCTCGAACCCGAACGCGCGGATGTCGGCGCAGATGATCCAGCAGGATTGGGAGAAAATCGGCATCAAGGCCAACATCGTCAGCTACGAATGGGGCGAGTACATCAAGCGCGCGAAAAATGGCGAACACGACGCGATGATCTATGGTTGGACAGGTGACAACGGTGACCCGGACAACTGGCTTGGCGTGCTTTACAGCTGCGCGGCGGTAAAAGGCAGCAACTACGCCAAATGGTGCGATCCGGCCTACGACAAACTGGTGCAACAGGCCAAGTTGTCCACCGACAAAGCACAGCGGGTAAAACTGTATCAACAGGCGCAACTGATCCTTAAACAGCAAGTGCCGATCACACCGATTGCCAACTCCACGGTGTTTCAGCCGCTGCGCAAGGAAGTTACTGACTTCCGGATCAGCCCGTTCGGTCTAACCCCCTTCTATGGCGTGGGTATAAATAAGTAACACCGAGCCCCAAGGCGGCGCGCACAACGTGACCAACGCACCGTTTTGGGGCTTCATTTGCACCGTAAAAACCACCCGCAAACGGTCAAATGCGTCAGAAGTTATACAGATGCGACATTAAGGTACGTTCGTGCCACGCTTTGAGGCCGGCAGTCACTCTGGATCTTGCAATGGGTATGGCCCCTGCATAAGTATCCGCAGGCACGACTCACGAGGTCGTACCTCACAACTAAAAAATGACAACAAATCATGAGGCCAACATGCTTAAACACGCGGTCATTCCGTTTTTAGTCGGCGCAGGCTTGTTAGCCTCCGCACCTTTCGCATCCGCTGCGACTAACCTGGTGTTCTGCTCCGAAGGCAGCCCGGCCGGTTTCGACCCAGGCCAGTACACCACCGGAACCGACTTCGACGCCTCAGCCGAAACCATGTTCAACCGTCTGACCCAGTTCGAGCGCGGCGGCACCGCCGTGATTCCTGGTCTGGCGACCAAGTGGGACATTTCCGATGACGGCCTGACGTACACCTTCCACCTGCGTGAAGGCGTCAAGTTCCACACCACCCCGTATTTCAAGCCGACTCGTGAGTTCAACGCCGACGACGTACTGTTCACCTTCAATCGCATGATTAACAAGGATGACCCGTTCCGTAAGGCGTACCCGACCGAATTCCCGTACTTCACCGACATGGGGATGGACACCAACATCACCAAGATCGATAAAGTCGACGATCACACCGTCAAGTTCACTTTGAAAGAAGTAGATGCCGCGTTCATCCAGAACATGGCCATGAGCTTCGCCTCGGTACAGTCCGCCGAGTACGCTGCCCAGCTGCTCAAGGAAGGCAAGGCTGCCGACATCAACCAGAAGCCGATCGGCACTGGCCCGTTCGTGTTCAAGAGCTACCAGAAAGACTCCAACATCCGTTACACCGGCAACAAGGACTACTGGAAGCCTGAAGACGTGAAGATCGACAACCTGATCTTCGCCATCACCACCGACCCGTCGGTACGTATTCAGAAGCTGAAAAAGAACGAGTGCCAGGTCACCCTGTTCCCGCGTCCGGCCGACCTGAAAGCGCTGAAAGAAGACAAAACCCTGAAAATGCCTGACCAGGCTGGTTTCAACCTGGGTTACATCGCCTACAACGTGATGGACAAGGTCAAGGGCAGCAACGAGGCCAACCCGCTGGCAGACCTGCGCGTTCGTCAGGCGCTGGACATGGCCGTGAACAAGCCGCAAATCATTGATTCGGTTTATCAGGGCGCAGGCCAACTGGCCGTCAACGCCATGCCGCCGACCCAATGGTCTTACGACACCACCATCAAAGATGCCAAGTACGATCCTGAGAAAGCCAAACAGCTGCTCAAGGAAGCCGGCGTCAAGGAAGGTACAGAGATCGTGCTGTGGGCGATGCCGGTGCAGCGTCCGTACAACCCGAACGCCAAACTGATGGCTGAAATGCTCCAGTCCGACTGGGCCAAGATCGGCTTGAAAGTGAAGATCACCAGCTACGAGTGGGGCGAGTACATCAAACGCTCCAAAGGTGGCGAGAACCAGGCCATGATCATTGGCTGGAGCGGTGACAATGGTGATCCGGACAACTGGCTGAACGTGCTGTTCGGTTGCGACTCGCTCAGCGGCAACAACTTCTCCAAGTGGTGCGACAAGAAGTTCGACGGCCTCGTCAAAGAAGCCAAACGCACGACCGACCAGGGCAAGCGCACCGAACTGTACAAACAGGCGCAACACGTCCTCAAAGATGCAGTCCCGATGACACCTATCGCTCACTCGACGGTGTACCAACCCATGCGCGCCAACGTGCAGGATTTCAAGATCAGCCCATTCGGCTTGAATTCCTTCTACGGCGTCAGCGTCAGCAAATAAGGCACTGCAACGGCGACGTTTATAACGTCGCCGTTGTTTTACCTGCCGGGAAGTTAGGAAATTGCCTACAGCCAATTCCACTGTGGATTACCGCAGCGGTATAGGACGCGTCGCCTTTTCCTACGAGCTTTAAGGCATTTACGCATTTACTGCCAGAACCGCGGCCCCTACCGTCGGGTACTGACCAGTGTCTGCGTGGGCCACCGGTTTGCCGTACGCACTGGATTGAGCTCGATGCAGCCAAAACGTCTCCGGATGAGACGACGGCGCATTGAACAACACTAAAAAAGAGGGAGCGTCATGCGCCATACCTTGATTTATTCCGCATTGCTGGGGGCCGGCCTGTTGGCCGCCTCGTCCGCCAGTTTCGCCGCCAGCAAAAGTCTGGTGTTCTGCTCTGAAGGCAGCCCGGCGGGCTTTGATACCGCGCAATACACGACGGCCACCGATAACGACGCCGCCGAACCGATCTACAACCGACTGGTCGAGTTCGAAAAAGGCGCGACTAATGTCGTCCCGGGCCTGGCAACCACGTGGGATATTTCCGAGGATGGTCTCAAGTACACCTTTCACCTGCGTGAAGGTGTGAAATTTCATACAACGCCGTACTTCAAGCCGACCCGCGACTTCAACGCCGACGACGTGTTGTTCACGTTTAATCGCATGCTCGATGCACAGCAACCTTTCCGTAAGGCTTATCCCACCGAATTCCCGTATTTCAACGGGATGAGCCTGAACAAGAACATCGCCAAGGTCGAGAAGACCGGGCCGCTGACCGTGGAGTTCACGCTCAACAGCGTCGACGCAGCGTTCATTCAGAATATCGCCATGAGCTTCGCCGCCATCCTGTCCGCCGAATACGCCGACAAACTGCTGGCCGAAGGCAAGCCAAGCGACATCAACCAGAAACCGATCGGCACCGGGCCGTTCGTGTTCAAGAGTTATCAGAAAGACTCGAACATTCGTTACACCGGTAATAAACATTACTGGGATCCGAGCCGGGTCAAACTCGACAACCTGATCTTCGCGATCAACACCGACGCCTCGGTGCGCGTACAGAAGCTCAAGGCCGGCGAATGCCAGATTACCCTGCATCCGCGCCCTGCCGATGTCGAAGCGCTGAAGGCCGATCCAAAACTGCAGCTGATCTCCAAGCCGGGTTTCAACCTCGGCTACATCGCCTATAACGTCCGCCACAAGCCCTTCGACCAGCTCGAAGTGCGCCAGGCGCTGGACATGGCGGTGAATAAACAAGGAATTCTCAACGCTGTTTATCAGGGCGCCGGTCAACTGGCCGTCAACGCCATGCCGCCGACCCAGTGGTCCTACGACGACAGCATCAAAGACGCCGCCTACAACCCGGAAAAAGCCAAAGAGCTGCTCAAGGCTGCCGGCGTTAAAGAAGGCACCGAGATCACCCTGTGGGCGATGCCGGTGCAGCGCCCGTATAACCCGAACGCCAAACTGATGGCCGAAATGCTCCAGGCGGACTGGGCCAAGATCGGTCTGAAAGTGAAGATCGTCAGCTACGAATGGGGCGAGTACATCAAGCGCACCAAAAATGGCGAGCACGACATCAGCCTGATCGGCTGGACCGGTGACAACGGGGATCCGGACAACTGGCTCGGCACGCTGTACAGCTGCGATGCCATCGGCGGCAACAACTACTCCATGTGGTGCGACCCGGCTTACGACAAGCTGATCAAACAGGCCAAGGTCGTCACCGACCGCGACCAACGCACCGTGCTCTATAAACAGGCCCAGCAATTGCTTAAACAGCAAGTGCCGATCACGCCTGTCGCCCACTCGACGGTCAACCAGCCGTTAAGCGCGAGGATCGAAGGGTTCAAAGTCAGCCCGTTCGGTCGCAACGTGTTCTCGGGTGTCGGTATCGATTAAACCAGATGATTAGCCGCAACGCTGGGGGGCGCTGTCTAGCCCCTCACGCAAGCGCTTTGCCGAAATTCGCCAATCCGGCTTTTTGCAAACGTTTGCGATGTGTGAACGAGTTCTAAACCAATAACCGGCATACCAAAAAAAGCCGGCATAAAAAGAAAGTAAAGGAGCTTCACCCATGAAACTGAGCAGCACCGCGATACTGGCTCTGGCCATCAGCAGCGTCACCGCCACGGCGTACGCAGAAACCCAAAGCCAGGCGTTCACTCCAGTAACCGTCAACGAGAAGAGCGCCCAGGCCGAGGCCACCGGTTTCCTCGAAGGTCAATCGATCAGCGGTTCGACCCGCAACTGGTACGCCAACGAGCAACTCAAGCGCGGCGGCAAGTTCGCCTATCGCAAGAACGGCCAATCGACCGAAACCGACCGCCGCATCAACTGGGTGCAAGGCACGATCATCAAGTACAACTCGGGCTTCACCGAAGGTACTGTCGGTTTCAGCACCGAAGTGGCGGCCTACAACGCCATCGCTCTTGAGCGTGACCGCGAGAACCTCGCCTCCAACAACGGCGGCGCACCGGGCACTCGTCCAGGCGCAGGCAACAACCGTACGCTGACCAAAGAAGGCGGTGACGCTCAAGGTCAATGGAGCAAAGTGGGCCTGGCCAACATCAAGGCACGTATCTCCAATACCACCCTGACCGCCGGCCGCATGAACTTCAGCAGCCCGCAGGTCGACGTGATCGGCAACCGTCCGCTGCCGTCGAGCTTCGAAGGTATCGCGATCCACAGCGAAGAGCTGAACAACCTCTCGTTCGACCTGGCAACGTTCGACCGCGTCTCGCCTCGTACCGAAGAGAGCCTCAGCAAGTTCCGCTCCGAATACGGCAACATCGACGCCGAAGCTGACCACGTGAATACCGCCGGTATCTCGTACCAGCCGTTCGCCAGCCTGACTACCAGCCTGTGGGGCACCCAGGCTGAAGACCTGTGGAACCAGTACTACTTCGGCGCCACCCACGTGCTGGGTGACAGCTCGATCCTCAGCCTGACCACCGGCCTGAACTACTACAAGACTGTCGACGAAGGCAAAAAACTGCTGGGCGACATCGACAACGACACCTACTCGCTGTCGTTCGGCCTGACTCACCTGGCACACACCCTGACCTTCTCGTATCAGGAAGTGAACGGTAACGAGTACTTCGACTACCTGCACGAAACCAACGGTATCTACCTGGCCAACTCCCTGCTCTCGGACTTCAACGGCCCGAACGAGAAGTCCTTCCAGGTTTCCTACGGCATCAACATGGCCGAATACGGTGTACCGGGCCTGAAGTTCAACATCTACCAGGCGCGCGGCTGGGGCATCGACGGCACTCACTACAAAGGTGGCGGCTACGACGGTGTGCAATCGATGGACGGCGAGCACCACTATGAATACGGCATCGGTGCAACCTATGCCGTACAGAGCGGGCCACTCAAAGCCACCACGATTCGCGGCACTTACACCGCTCACCGCGCCAGCGAAAACCAGGCCGACGGCAGCATCAACGAGTTCCGTCTCGTGACCACGATTCCATTCAACATCCTGTAAAAAACGCCAACCGACGGCTGACTCATGATGAGTCGGCCGTTCGGTTTTTTGTCTTCAACCGATTGCAGAGGGTTATCGATGAAAATGCTTCCCCTACGTGCGGCCATCGCGGCTGCGTTGCTGAGTGTCGCTGTTGGCGTCTCGGCCAAACCCTTGGTGGTCTGCACCGAAGCCAGTCCGGAAGGCTTCGATATGGTCCAGTACACAACTGCAGTCACGGCGGACGCTGTGGCCGAAACCATCTTCAACCGCCTGGCTGACTTCAAGCCCGGCACCACTGAAGTGATCCCGGCTCTCGCCGAGTCCTGGGACATCAGCGAAGACGGCCTGACCTACACGTTCCACCTGCGCAAAGGCGTCAAGTTTCACACCACCGAATATTTCAAGCCGACCCGCGACATGAACGCCGACGACGTGGTCTGGAGCTTCCAGCGTCAACTGGACCCGAATCACCCGTGGCACAAACTGTCGAGCGTGGGCTTCCCGTACTTTGAGAGCATGGGCTTCAAGGAACTGCTCAAAAGCGTAGAAAAAGTCGACGACAACACGGTCAAATTCACCCTGACCCGCCGCGAAGCACCGTTCCTGGCCGACCTCGCGATGGCGTTCTCCTCGATCTACCCGGCCGAATACGCCGATCAGTTGCTCAAGGCGAACAAGACCGGCGACCTCAACAACAAGCCGATCGGCACCGGCCCGTTCATCTTCCAGCGCTACGCCAAGGATGCGCAGGTGCGCTTCAAGGCCAACCCGGAGTATTTCCGTGGCAAGCCGCCAGCCGATGCGTTGATCCTGGCGATCGCCACCGACAACAACGTGCGCCTGCAGAAGCTCAAGGCCAACGAATGCCAGATCGCACTGTATCCAAAACCGGATGACATTCCGAGCATCAAGAAAGACGCCAAGCTCAAGGTCGATGAACTGAACGCGATGACCGTTTCGTACATCGCCATGAACACCCAGCACAAATACATGAGCGACGTGCGTGTGCGTAAAGCGATCGATATCGCCTTCGACAAAGCCGCTTACGTCAACGCGCTGTTTGGCCCGGGCAATGCGACCGTCGCGGTCAACCCGTACCCGGACACGCTGCTGGGCTACAACCACGACCTGAAGAACCCACCACGTGACCTCGACAAGGCCCGCGCCCTGCTCAAGGAAGCCGGGGTTCCGGAAGGCACCGTGTTTACCCTGTTTACCCGTAACGGCGGTGGCCCGACCAACCCCAACCCGATGCTCGGCGCACAAATGATGCAGGCTGACCTGGCGAAAGTCGGGATCAAGATCGACATTCGCGTGATGGAATGGGGCGAAATGCTCAAACGCGCCAAGGCCGGTGAGCACGATATGGTCTCGGCCGGATGGGCGGGCGACAACGGCGACCCGGATAACTTCCTGACGCCTATGCTCAGTTGCGAAGCTGCCAAGAACGGCGAAAACTACGCGCGCTGGTGCAACGAGAAATTCCAGGCACTGCTCGACGAAGCACGGGCTAAAGTAGATCCGGCCGAACGCGCGAAACTCTACGAGCAGGCTCAGGTCCTGTTTAATCAGGATCAACCGTGGATCAGCATGGCCCACACCCGGATGTTTACTGCAATGCGCAACAACGTAGAGGGCTATCACATCAGCCCTCTCACCACTAATAACTTCGCCACCACCCAGGTGAAGTAGATAAGAAACTCCCGGTGTTCCTGACCCCAGGGACACCGGGCACGCCTAACCGGCTGATGAGGTACCACACAAGATGTTTAGTTTTATTGCCCGCCGACTGGGGTTATTGATCCCCACGTTTTTCGGCATCACCTTGCTGACTTTCGCGTTGATTCGCATGATTCCGGGCGACCCCGTGGAAGTGATGATGGGCGAACGTCGGGTCGACCCCGAAATGCACGCTCAGGCAATGGAACGCCTAGGTCTGAACAAGCCACTGTATGCCCAGTATCTGGACTACATCGGCAAACTGGCTCAAGGCGATCTCGGCGAATCCCTGCGTACGCGTGAAAGCGTATGGACCGAGTTCACCTCTCTCTTTCCGGCGACCCTGGAACTGTCCATGGCCGCCCTGCTGTTCGCCGGCATTCTCGGTCTTCTGGCCGGGGTGATTGCGGCACTCAAGCGAGGATCGCTGTTCGACCACGGGGTGATGGGCATCTCCCTCGCGGGCTATTCGATGCCGATCTTCTGGTGGGGCCTGATCCTGATCATGTTCTTCTCGGTGAGCCTGGGCTGGACCCCCGTTTCCGGGCGGATCGATTTGCTCTATGACATCGAGCCGCGCACCGGTTTCATGCTGATCGACACGCTGCTGGCCGATGACGTCGGCGCGTTCTTCGACGCGCTGCATCACCTGATCCTGCCAGCCATCGTGCTCGGCACCATTCCGCTGGCAGTGATCGCGCGGATGACCCGCTCGTCGATGCTTGAAGTGCTGCGCGAAGACTACATCCGCACCGCCAAGGCAAAGGGCCTGTCGCCGTCGCGCGTGGTGTTCGTCCACGGCCTGCGTAACGCGCTGATTCCGGTACTCACCGTGGTCGGCCTGCAAGTCGGCACCCTGCTGGCCGGTGCGGTTCTGACCGAAACCATCTTCTCCTGGCCCGGCATCGGTAAATGGCTGATCGAAGCCATCGGCGCCCGGGACTACCCGGTTGTGCAAAACGGCATCCTGTTAATCGCCTGCCTGGTGATTCTGGTCAACTTCGTAGTGGACATCCTCTACGGCTTTGCCAACCCACGCATCCGTCATCAGCGCTGAGGTCAATAACCATGAGCACTCCAACATCCTCAGTAGCCACCGCCGCCAACGCGGATCAAAGTCTGCTGTACCCGTCACCGTACAAAGAATTCTGGCAAGCCTTCTCGAAGAACAAGGGCGCAGTTGCCGGCCTGCTGTTCATGTTGCTGATCATTTTCTGCGCGCTGTTCGCGCCTTGGGTCGCGCCGCATAACCCGAGCGAGCAATACCGTGACTTCCTGCTGACGCCACCGGCGTGGCTGGAAGGCGGACAGATGCAATTCCTGCTCGGCACCGATGAACTGGGGCGTGACCTGCTGTCGCGTCTGATCCAGGGTTCGCGCCTGTCGTTGCTGATCGGCTTGTCGTCGGTGGTGATGTCGCTGATTCCGGGGATCCTCCTCGGTCTGTTTGCCGGTTTCTTCCCGAAGATGATCGGCCCGACCATCATGCGTCTGATGGACATCATGCTGGCCCTGCCGTCGCTGCTGCTGGCTGTGGCGATTGTCGCCATCCTCGGCCCTGGCCTGATCAACACCGTGATCGCCATTGCTGTGGTTTCGCTGCCGTCCTACGTGCGTCTGACCCGTGCCGCCGTGATGGGCGAACTGAACCGCGACTACGTGACCGCCGCGCGCCTGGCCGGTGCCGGTCTGCCACGTCTGATGTTCATCACCGTGCTGCCGAACTGCATGGCGCCGCTGATCGTTCAGGCAACTTTGAGCTTCTCCTCGGCGATTCTCGATGCCGCCGCACTGGGCTTCCTCGGCCTTGGCGTACAACCGCCAACCCCTGAGTGGGGCACCATGCTGGCCTCGGCCCGCGACTACATCGAACGCGCCTGGTGGGTAGTCAGTCTGCCTGGTTTGACCATTTTGCTCAGCGTGCTGGCAATCAACTTGATGGGCGACGGTCTGCGCGATGCGCTGGACCCGAAACTCAAGAACGCCGCCTGAGGAGATTCCCATGTCACTGCTAGAAATCAAGAATCTCAACGTTCGCTTCGGCGACAAGACCGCGACCCCGGTGGTCGACGGCCTCGACCTGAAAGTCGACAAAGGCGAAGTACTGGCCATCGTCGGCGAATCGGGTTCGGGTAAATCCGTGACCATGATGGCGCTGATGGGCCTGATCGAGCACCCCGGCATCGTCACCGCCGACTCGCTCAGCTTTGACGGCAAAGACATGCTCAAGCTGAGCAACCGTCAGCGTCGGCAGATCGTCGGCAAAGACCTGTCGATGGTCTTTCAGGACCCGATGACCGCGCTGAATCCGAGCTACACCGTCGGTTTTCAGATCGAAGAAGTGCTGCGCCTGCACCTGAAAATGTCCGGCAAGCAAGCGCGCAAACGTGCGATCGAACTGCTGGAAAAAGTTGAAATCCCGGGCGCCGCGAGCCGTATGGACGCCTACCCGCACCAACTGTCCGGCGGTATGAGCCAGCGTGTTGCGATTGCCATGGCGATTGCCGGCGAGCCGAAACTGCTGATCGCCGACGAACCGACCACGGCTTTGGACGTGACGATTCAGGCGCAGATCATGGATCTGCTGCTGGCGTTGCAGAAAGAACAGAACATGGGCCTGGTGCTGATCACTCACGACCTCGCGGTCGTGGCGGAAACCGCCCAGCGCGTCTGCGTGATGTACGCCGGTCAAGCCGTTGAAGTCGGCCAAGTGCCGCAACTGTTCGACATCCCGGCGCACCCGTACAGCGAAGCGCTGCTCAAGGCGATTCCCGAGCACAGCCTCGGCGCCTCACGCCTGTCGACTCTGCCGGGTATCGTCCCGGGCCGCTACGACCGTCCGCAGGGTTGCCTGCTGTCGCCGCGCTGCCCGTACGTGCAGGACAGCTGCCGCACGCAGCGTCCAGGCCTTGATCCGAAAAGCAACAGCCTCGCGCGCTGCTTCTTCCCGCTGAACCAGGAGGTGGCGTAATGGCCGTCGTACTTACCGCCCGCGACCTGACCCGTCACTACGAAGTCTCCCGTGGTCTGTTCAAGGGCCACGCGACCGTGCGCGCACTCAACGGTGTGTCGTTCGAACTGGAAGCCGGCAAGACCCTCGCCGTGGTAGGCGAGTCGGGCTGCGGCAAATCCACCCTCGCCCGCGCTTTGACGCTGATTGAAGATCCGTCGTCCGGATCCTTGAAAATCGCCGGCCAGGAAGTCGCCGGCGCCGACAAGGCGCAGCGCAAGCAACTGCGCAAAGACGTGCAGATGGTCTTCCAAAGCCCATACGCCTCGTTGAACCCACGGCAGAAAGTCGGTGATCAGCTCGGCGAACCGCTGCTGATCAACACCAACCTCTCCGCCGCTGAGCGTCGCGAGAAAGTCCAAGCGATGATGAAGCAGGTCGGCTTGCGCCCTGAGCACTATCAGCGCTATCCGCACATGTTCTCCGGCGGTCAGCGTCAGCGTATCGCCCTGGCCCGGGCGATGATGTTGCAACCGAAAGTGTTGGTGGCGGATGAGCCGACTTCGGCACTGGACGTGTCGATTCAGGCGCAGGTACTCAACCTGTTCATGGATCTGCAGCAGGAGTTCAACACCGCTTACGTGTTCATCTCGCACAACCTCGCGGTGGTGCAACACGTGGCCGATGACGTGATGGTGATGTACCTCGGTCGCCCGGTGGAACTGGGGCCGAAGAACGACATCTACGAGCGTCCGCTGCACCCGTATACCCAGGCGTTGCTGTCGGCAACCCCGACCATTCACCCGGACCCGAACAAGCCGAAAATCAAGATCGTCGGTGAACTGCCTAACCCGCTGAACCCGCCGCCGGGCTGTGCTTTCCACAAGCGCTGCCCGTATGCGACCGAGCGTTGCAGCACGGAAGAGCCAGCGTTGCGCCAGCTCGACAGCCGGCAGGTGGCTTGCCACTACGCCGAGCAGTTCCTCGACGGCGCGGCATAAGCAAATCTGGAGAGCGACACGAAACCTGTAGGAGCTGTCGAGTGAAACGAGGCTGCGATCTTTTGATTGTCAGAATCAGAATCAAAAGATCGCAGCGTGCCGCAGCTCCTACAGGGATCATGTTTATTCAGGGATAAAGTGTTGAGCAAACCCCTTCCACCCCGATTGCGCATCAGTCGAGGCCGAAGGGGTTTTCTTTTGCCTGCGATTTATGTCTGGCTATCGCCTTCGTCGTCCGGATCATCAGAGTCCGGCTCATCGGTGGTCGAGTCGTCGTCATCGGCGCTGCCACCCTGCCCCTGATCGCCCGGCTCGGATTCAGACTTGGCGAGCATCAAACCGCTATGCCCCACCTGTCCGTTGAACGCCTGGGAATCATGATCCTCGCACTCGGCCCAGGCCGTCGCGGTGCCGAGGGACAGCATGACCATCACTTTCAACAGTAATAAAACCCGTAGCAACCTGCTTTTCATAGCCGACTCCATCCATTTTCAGGTGAGACATTCGTGCCTGACTGGCGCTGTGTGAAATCTAGTTCCGATCCATCGGGTTCACCAGATAGGACGCTAACGAGCGCGCAGAAATGCCCTCGACAGACAGAATGCTTTCGAATAATGCCAATAGCCGGATCAGCTAAGCGACCGGGCGCACGCGCGTGGCCTGCCAAGTCAGCGGGATGGAAATCAACACCATCAGCGCACTCGCCAGCCACACACTGTGGCCCCCGAATTGACCATACAACTGGCCACTGAGCACCGGTGACAACAGCGCACTGGCGCTCCAGCTCATAAAGAACAGGCCGAAGTACTGACCGCTTTTGCCGCCTAGGGCAAAACGCATCGCCAGCACATTCAGCGGCGGCATGAAAAACGCCTCGCCCAAGGTCCAGATCAGCGTCGACAGGCAGACGTAAAACAGCCCGGAACCGAACGGCAACATGCCGAGCCCGCAGGCCAGCAACACACTGCCGAGCAGCATTTGTCGACGCATGCCCCATCGCTCGCCCCAATGCGACAACGGAATCTGCAGGGCGATCACCAACAACGCATTGAGGCCAAACTGCCAACCGATCGCTTCGGTGCTCAAGTGATAGTAATCACGCAGATAATTGCCCAGGGTGCTGTAGACCGTGTCGAACGCGATGCCAAGCACAGCCGTCGCCGCCAGCAACCAGAGGAACGGTTTGTCGCGATACGGCCCCCCGGAACCTGCGTCATCCGTGGGCCTTTCGTCATTGATCAGCACCGGACGCTGCCACGTGGTGCGGACAAACCACAGCAAGGCCAGCAACGTCATTGCCGCACTGGCGAAAAATACCCAGCGAAAATCAGCCTGCGCCAAAACCCCGCCCGCCACCCCGGCAGCGGCCATCCCGAGGTTGCGCGCCACCCGGCTCAAGGCCTGCGCACGCGAGCGCTGCGCCACCTCGCAATATTCCATGATCAGGCGCTGATGCAGCGTGCGAATGGCCCCATCGAGGGTTCCGCTGAGCAACAACAATGCCGCCAGCAACGGCACCTGCGTCACCAGCCCCAGCAGCAACAGCACCCACACCGAAACAAAGAACAACGCCGCCGTCAGCCGCGCCGTGCGCACATGATCACTGAGCCAGCCACCGAGCATCGAACCGACCAGCAAACCCGCGCCGTACGCCGACAGCAACCAGCCAACCGTCTCGATCGCCAGCCCCAGCTCCTGACGCAGGTACAGTGCCATGAACAGCTTGACCATGCTGCTCAAGCGATTGATGAACAACAGCGCCGCGAGCACCCAGGCCATTACGCTGAAATAGCCGTTCAGTCGTAGCAAGTGAGTCAGGCGACTCGTCATTCCCTTGACCTCTCAAAGCGACTTGCGTGGAGCTGGAACACTAACGGCCAGCAGGCTGGTTGTCGCGTTCGAGAACATCGAGATCACAAAAAACGGAGTCGTACTACAGCCATTGCGCGGACGAAACCAGAAACCGACTTGAGATCAAAAGCCCCTCACCCTAGCCCTCTCCCGGAGGGAGAGGGGACTGACCGCGTGGGCTGGAAGAGATACGCCGACG
>NZ_AKJR01000182.1:0-54977 GCF_000282235.1 Pseudomonas sp. GM24
CTGCGATCTTTTGATCTTGATTCACAAAAGCAGGATCAAAAGATCGCAGCCTCGTTGCACTCGACAGCTCCTACACAGATCTGAGGTGGGTTTGGGAGGTGTAGATCGGGTTGATATCCCCGCAACCGGGCAAACCCCCACCCGTGGGCTATAACCCTATAGGGATGTATCGGGAAGTCGCCGCCATGAACATGCAGTCGAAATCGCTTCCGGTCGAGGAGGGCAATCTGCGCTTGGGCTCGCGCAAGCAGTCGTTCAACCTGCTGCGCTGGTTTTCGCTGATCAGCATGGCGGTGATCGGTACCGTGGCCATCGCGCTTGGCGCGGTGTCGACGCGTTTTGTCATTGATGAAAGCGTGCAGCGCGATGCCTTGCTCACCGCCCAGTTCATACAGGCCATCGCTTCGGCCGAGGTACGTCACGTTTCCATTCCCAATATCCGCACGATGGGTGAATTGCTCGACCCACGTCAGGACACGAATTTTCCCGACGTCAGTCCGCAAGCCCGGGCCGATGCAAGGGGCGAGTTTCTCGACCACATCGAACACCTGCCAGACGTGATTCTCGCCAACATCTACGCGCCGGACCGCCAGGTGATCTGGTCAACCAATCCCGCGCTGATCGGTACCAACATTCATGCCGATGAAGACCTCGATCGCGCCTTTAACGAAAAGATTCCGGTATCCGCCAGCTACCACGACGTCGACAAGGCCCGCGAAGAACAGAAATTCATCACGCCACCGGACTACATCTTCATCGAAAACTACATTCCGCTGTTTGACGCCGAGGGCAAGAACGTCACTGCAATGGTCGAAATCTACAAGGAGCCCAAGGATCTGATCGCACGCATGGAGCGCGGATTGGTTCTGATCTGGCTGGCGACTGCACTGGGTGGCGGGCTGATTTATCTGGGCCTGTACTGGATCGTACGGCGCGCGGCGATTCTGCTCGCCGCCCAGCAGAAACAACTTATCGCCAATGAAACCTTTGTCGCCTTGGGCGAGATGTCGTCCGCCGTGGCGCACAGTTTGCGCAATCCGTTGGCGACGATTCGTTCCAGCGCTGAACTGGCGCTGGAGTTCGACGCCGGCCCGGCGCAGAAGAACATCAACGACATCATCGGCCAGGTCGATCGCATGTCGAAATGGGTACGCGAACTGCTGCAATCGCTGCGTCCGCTCAACGATGATCCGGAACCGGTGAATCTGGTGGCAGCGCTGCACGAAAGTCTTGTCGCGTTTGAGCAGCAGATCACCAGAGCCGGCGTGCAGGTGGTGTTTCATCCGCAGCACACGCCCATGGTGCTCAGCCAACCGGTGCAACTGACACAGATCCTCAACAGCCTGCTGGCCAATGCACTGGAGGCGATGGACAAGGGCGGCACGCTGACCGTCAGCCTGGAACCGAGCGAAGACCGTGGCGTGTGCGTGGTGCTCAGCGACACGGGTAAAGGCATGAACGAAGAGCAACGGACCATGGCGTTCCGGCCGTTTTTCACCACCAAGTCTGGCGGCCTTGGAGTCGGTCTGGTCCTGGTCAAGCGCATCATGGAGCGCTTCGGCGGTGGCGTGACCCTCGACAGCCGCGAAGGTGAGGGCACCACCGTTCGTCTGGCCTTTCAACTGGTCCCCTGATTCGTCCATTCCTGCCGAAGCCTGCGATCTATTGACTGATCGTTCCCACGCAGAGCGTGGGAACGATCAATCTCAAAGATCGCAGCCTTCGGCAGCTCCTACATGAGGTTTGCATTACCTCAAAAAATTTATGAACTTCCCCCATCACTGGGTGTCAAGCCCCGGTCACCGGGGAGTGGGGGAACCCACAGACTTTCCAAGTCCCTGTTACAACTAGAAATAATTTCTTGGCGCAGTAGTTGCAAAACACCATCACCCCTTCCTTGATGAGGCGGCTGGTGATGGACAGAGCAACGCGTGACCCAAGCAACACTTTCCTGCTGACGCCTCTGAGCGTCTTTCTGATGTTGACCCTCGGCAGCATGGCCGGCGTTCGCGCCAGTCCCATTGATGACGAGCGACAGCCAGAAGTCTCCGATCCCTCGGCGTACTACGACGAACCGACCGACCGCGCCGGCGCGCTCAATAACATCCTGACCCTGCCCGAGGCCAACGAAGATTCCTTCGACTTGCCCGACGGCGTCAAAGGCAGCCGCGACTCGACCCGCACGGAAAACATTCTGCCGCCGACGGTGCAGACCAGTTTCAACTACCCCACCAACGGCAAGCCGAGCCCGCTCTATGGCGCGCAACCGTTCACCCAGCAGTTGACCCTGTTCGAAGAGTTTGGCCCGGAAAAGCTCGACCCGACCACCCCGGCCGCGCCGTTGCCATTTCCGCCGGCCGCGATCGGCCCGGCACCGGCTCAGGACCCGAACAACGTCGCCCGCAGCGCGCCACCCGGCAGCGCCCTCGACGCGTTCCTGCGTCAACCGGGGCTGACGCCATTCCCCAGCCAGTTCGCCAATGTCGTCGACCGTAACCCGTGGCAGGCGCAGATCGAAGTGTTCCTCAACCGGCACATCGGCTCGTCCGCCGAAGGTCGGCCACCCGGAAAAGGCTGGGCGCACCAGCGCTGGAACGAGTTCTACCCGCAAGTCGCTTACAAAACCGTACAGACCGGCGCGCGCCTCAACGGTGGCCTGCGTGACAGCGTGCAAATGCACCATTACGCGGTGGGCGAATTCGGCCCCGGCGGTCTGTACCACAACGTCGCCGGTGTACCGCTGACCGACGGCACCTCGAAGGGCGTCGACCCGCGTTTCCACCCGGCGATGCCGGCGCAAAACCACAACTCGGTGTGGACCTTCGACGGCACGTTGCCGCCGAAACTGTTGATGGTGCGCTACGGCCAACCGGTGATGATGCGCCACTACAACGGCTTGCCGATCGATCCGTCGGCCAACCGTGGTTTTGGCCTGCACACCATCAGCACCCACGAGCACAACGGCCACGCGCCAGCGGAAAGCGACGGCTATGCCAACGCGTTCTTCTTCCCGGGGCAGTTTTACGACTATCGCTGGCCGATCCAGCTCGCCGGTTACGACAGCATCAACACCAAGGCCGAAGACCCGCGCGCGGCGTTCCCCTGCGCACCGGGCGAAACCCTGTGGGTCAACGACCTCGCACCGGCGAAGAAGACCTGCGACAACGGCACCATCAAGATCCGCGGCGACTGGCGCGAGACCATGAGCACCCACTGGTTCCACGACCACATGCTCGATTTCACCGCGCAGAACGTCTACAAGGGCAACGCGGCGATGATGAACTACTACAGCGCGTTGGATCGCGGTAACGAGTCGGTGAACGACGGCGTCAACCTGCGTCTGCCCAGCGGCAGCGCTTTGCCGTGGGGCAACCGCGACTATGACGTCAATCTGGTGCTCGCCGACAAGGCCTGGGATCAACAAGGCCAATTGTGGTTCAACCCCTTCAACACCGATGGCTTCATCGGCGATCAGGTGCTGGTCAACTGGCAGTGGAAACCGACCCTTGACGTGCGTGCGCGCAGTTATCGCTTCCGCATTCTCAACGGCTCGGTGTCGCGCTACTTCAAACTGGCCTTGGTGCGGGAAATCAAAGGCAGTGGCGGCGAGTTTCAGGGGCCGAAAAACTCGGGTGTGACGTACAGCCGCGTGCCGTTCCACATGATCGCCAACGACGGCAACATCATGGAACACAGCGTGCCGTTCGACGGTTCGATGGACCTCGACGCCGATGGCGATAAACAGAACCACAACGCGATCCTGCCGACGCAAGGCATCGCCGAGCGCTTCGACATCATCGTCAATTTCTCGAAAAACGGTATCAAGCCCGGTGACAAGCTGTTCTTCCTCAACCTGCAGGCGCAGGACGACGGCAAAGGCCCGAAAGAAATGATTCCGCTGGCTGACGTACTTTCGGAGAAATACCTGCCAGTGATCAAGCAGACCAGCAATGGCCCGCAGTGGGACCGGGGAGATCCGGCGGTGGGCAAGGTCTTGCAGCTCAACGTCAAGGCCTACACCGGTCAGGATCTGGCGATGAACCCAGCGGCGTACGAGCCGGCCAAACCGGGCAAGGCTGAAGGGCTGGTGATGATCCCGCTGAAACTCCATCGCGACAACGCCGCCGATAAAGTCGTGCTGGCCAAGGCCCGCCACCGCACTTTCACCTTCGGCCGCTCCGACGGCACCGATGAGGCGCCGTGGACGGTCAAGACCGATGGCGGTTTCGGCTTCCACATGGACCCGCGTCGCCTGAATGCTTCGACGCAATTGTCGAGCGGCCCGACCGATGCCGGTGTTACCGGGTTCGGCACCCTCGAAGTGTGGAACATCAAGGCCGGCGGCAAGGGCTGGAGCCATCCGGTGCATGTGCACTTCGAGGAGGGGATCATCCTCAGTCGCGGCGGCAAGGCCCCGCCAGAGTGGGAAAAATGGGCACGCAAAGACGTCTATCGCATCGGCTCCGAAGCCGATGGTCTGGACAGTGTGGAAATGGCGATCAACTTCCGCGAGTTCGCCGGGACCTACATGGAGCACTGCCACAACACTCAGCATGAGGATAACTCGATGCTGCTGCGTTGGGACCTTGAGAAACCCGGGCAACTGCAGTTGATGCCAACCCCACTGCCAAGCTGGGACGGTGTGCGCTACGTCAACTCTGCCGCGCTGCCAACTTTCCGCAGCGGCGACGGTATGGGCCCACAAGTGGTGGTCAAGCCATGAACCGCCGCCACGTTGATAGCCAACCTGTGCATACCCCGCGCTCCCGGGCGCTGGGCATGCATCTGGTGTTGCTACTGGTCGCCTGTGTGCTCGGCAGCCGCGTGCTGCCGGCACATCAGGCCAGTGTCAGCGAGCCGTCAGCGGCCAGTGAATCCGCCACCCCGTGGGGTGGCAACTACTTCCCCAACACCTTGCTGACCGATCAGGACGGTCAGCAGGTGCATTTCTTCGATGACCTGATCAAAGACAAAGTGGTGGTGATCAACTTCATCTTCACTTCGTGCAGCGATTCCTGCCCACTGGAAACCGCGCGCTTGCGCCAGGTGCAGAAACTGCTGGGGGATCGGGTAGGGCAAGACATTTTCTTTTACTCGATCAGCATCGACCCGATCAGCGACACGCCCGAAGTGCTCAAGGCCTATGCGCAGCGTTTCAAGGTCGGCCCCGGCTGGAGGTTTTTGACGGGCGAATTCGAAGAGGTCACCGACCTGCGCAAGAAGCTCGGGCTGTTTATCGAAGGCGTCGACAATGGCCGCAGCAAGGATCACAACCTCAGCCTGATCGTCGGCAACCAGAGTACCGGGCGCTGGATGAAAGCCTCACCGTTCGAAAACCCGTGGATCCTCGCCGATCAACTGGCCAACACCCTGCAGAACTGGAAACAGCCGAGCATCGAGGAAAGTTACGCCAACGCTCCGGACATTCGCCCGCCGAGCAATGGCGAAGAATTGTTCCGCACCCGTTGCGCCTCGTGTCACAGCCTCGGCCCGCAGGATGGCCAGGGCCTTGGCATGCGCAGCATCGGCCCTGACCTGATCGGCGTAACCCGCCACCGCGATCCCGAGTGGTTGAATCGCTGGATCCGCGAACCGGATCGCTTGCTCGCGGAAAAAGACCCGATTGCCCTGCAACTCTACGAACAATTCGAGCGAATCCCGATGCCCAATCTGCGCCTCGATGAGCAATCCGCGCAGTCGATCATCGACTTTCTCAGCGATGAAACAGAGCGTCAGCAACCGTCCACTGCGGCCATGACCGACGGTGCTTTGACGCCAGTAAAACCGGGCGATCCAGCCGCGACGGTGAGTCAGATGCGGTAGCGGCGAAATAGCATCATTGAACCGTGTGTCGCGGTCAGAGCCACCTACAC
Source organism: Pseudomonas sp. GM24 (assembly GCF_000282235.1). Lineage (NCBI taxonomy): Bacteria > Pseudomonadati > Pseudomonadota > Gammaproteobacteria > Pseudomonadales > Pseudomonadaceae > Pseudomonas > Pseudomonas sp. GM24. Next base: position 5,874 of record NZ_AKJR01000182.1, read on the forward strand.
TGATGGCTGTAAGCAGCGCGATATAAAACTCCAGGGCCACTCCCATGCAGCGACTGGAAGCACAAAAAACCTCTGCACCGAACGCATCGGTCGCATGCAAGGGCTGGCGCGAGCAGTTCAATTTGCTGCGCTGGTTCTCGCTCGCGAGTTTTTTCATCATCGCCGCCGTGGCGTTGGGGCTGGGTTATATCTCCACACGCTTCGTGGTCACCGAAAGTGTCGAGCGCGATGCGCTGCTGACCGCGCAATTCGTTGAGGCCATTGGCGCGGCGGAAATGCGTCACGCCAAAATCAATCCGAACCGGACGATGGGCGAAATGCTCGACCCGCGCCAAGACAACCAGTACCCCGATGTTGACCCGGCGTTACAGGCTTCGGCACGCACCGAGTTTCTCGATCACGTCGAACACTTGCCGGATATTTTGCTCGCGACCGTTTATGCGCTGGATCGCACGGTGATCTGGTCGACCAACGCTGAGCTTATCGGTGTGCACATCAAGGATGACGATGAGCTCGACGAATCATTCGAGATGAAAGTGCCGGTGTCTTCCAGCTACCACAAGATCGACGATGAGAAACCCGAGCAGCAAATGTTGCGCGAACCGAAATACCTGTTCATCGAGAACTACATCCCGATGTTCAACGCCGACAAAAGCAAAGTCGTCGCCATGGTTGAGGTCTACAAGGAGCCGGCGGATCTGGTTGATCGCATCGACCGAGGTTTCGCCTCGATCTGGGCGGCGACCTGTTTTGGAGGCGCGGCGATATTTCTGGCGTTGTTCTGGATCGTCCGCCGCGCGGCGAAACTGCTGCAGAGCCAGCAGCAACAGTTGATCAGCAACGAAACCTTTGTTGCCCTCGGCGAGATGTCCTCGGCGGTGGCGCACAGCCTGCGCAATCCATTGGCGACCATTCGCTCCAGCGCCGAACTGGCCCAGGAAGTCGCCAGTCCCGGTGCGCAACGCAACATTGGTGACATCATCAGCCAGGTTGATCGCATGTCACGCTGGGTGCGCGAGTTGCTGGTGTCGCTGCGGCCGATGAATGACGACGGCGAGGCGGTGGATCTGGTCATGGCGGTCGAAGACACCGTTGGCGCCTTCGAAGCATTGATCAAACGCTGCAACGTCGAAGTGCGCTTCACACCGCAGAATTGCGCGCCGGTCGTCAGTCAAAAGGTGCTGCTGACGCAAATACTCAATAGCCTGTTTGCCAACGCCCTCGAAGCCATGCCCAAGGGCGGTGTGCTCAGCGTCGAGTTCGAATCGCCGCAGCCCGACAGCGTGCGTCTGACCGTGAGCGACACCGGCAAGGGCATGAGCGCGCAGCAGCAACTGTTGGTGTTCAAACCGTTTTTTACCACCAAGCAGGGCGGCCTCGGGGTTGGCCTGGCGTTGGTCAAAAGAATCATGGAGCGTTTTCAGGGCTCGGTCGTTTTGACCAGCAAAGAGCAGGAGGGAACCCGCGTCAGTCTCAACTTCAAAGTGGCATCGGGAGGGGAATATGGAACACAGCATTCTGCTGGTCGAGGATGACGAACTGTTGGCCGAAAATATTCAGACCTACCTGGAGCGCAAAGACTTCGAGGTGACAGTCTGCCATTCGGCCGAAGACGCGTTAGGGCAACTGGAAACCTTCATGCCCGACATCGTGCTGACCGACAACTCGCTGCCGGGCATGAGTGGTCACGACCTGATCCAGAAGCTGCGCATCAGCGCGCCGGATCTGAAAGTGATCATGATGACCGGTTACGGCAACGTTGAAGATGCCGTGGTGGCGATGAAGGAGGGCGCCTTTCATTACGTCACCAAACCGGTCGCGCTGACGGAGCTCAAACTGCTGCTCGACAAGGCCCTGGCCACCGAAAGGATGGAGCGCACGCTGTCGTTCTATCAGGAACGTGAAGCGCAGAAATCTGGGGTGCAGGCGCTGATCGGCGACTCGGCGCCGATGCAGTATTTGAAGAACACTATCGGCCAGTTGCTCGATGCCGAGCGACGCATGGCCAACACCGATCTGCCCCCGGTTTTGGTGGAAGGCGAGACCGGCACCGGCAAAGAGTTGGTGGCCCGGGCGTTGCACTTCGACGGCCCGCGCAGCAAAGGTCCGTTCATTGAATTCAACTGTGCGTCGATCCCGTCGAATCTGGTCGAGTCGGAGCTGTTCGGGCATGAGAAGGGTGCGTTCACCGATGCCAAGGATCGCCGGGTCGGACTGGTGGAGGCGGCGGATGGCGGCACGCTGTTTCTCGATGAGATTGGCGAGATGGATCTGCTGTTGCAGGCAAAGATTCTGAAGTTGCTGGAGGACCGCACCATTCGCCGGGTTGGCTCGGTGAAGGAGCGCAAGGTCAACCTGCGGGTGATCAGCGCGACCAACTGCAACCTGGAGCAAATGGTGCAGCAGGGCAAATTCCGCCGCGATCTGTTTTTCCGCTTGCGGATCATTTCGATCAAGGTGCCGCGCCTGTACGCGCGGGGCGACGATATTCTGCTGCTGGCCCGACACTTCCTTGCCAGTCATGGCAAACGATACGGCAAACCGAATCTGCATTTCAGTCAGCAGGCGGAGGAGTTGCTGCTCAGTTACACCTGGCCGGGCAATGTGCGCGAGTTGCGCAATATGCTCGAACAGACCGTGCTGCTGGCGCCAAGCGACACGATCGCCGCGCATCAACTGAATGTGTGCATGAGTCTGTGCGACGAGCTGCCGCCGCAGCATCAGCATCAGCATCAACATTACGAGGCTGCGCCGCACTATGAACCGCGTCCGGCGAGCAATATGGAGTCGATGAACCTGCCGGAAGTCGAACGCGACATGGTGCGCAAGATGCTCGACAAGACCGACTGGAACGTCACCAAGTCCGCGCGCCTGCTGGGCCTGAGCCGCGACATGCTGCGCTACCGCATCGAAAAACTCGGCCTCGCCCGCCCTGACAAACGCCAGTGGTAACCCCACCGCAAATCCCCTGTAGGAGTGAGCCTGCTCGCGATAGTGGTGAGTCAGCCAACAAACAGGTCGACTGACACACCGTAATCGCGAGCAGGCTCACTCCTACAGGGGATCGAGGGTGCAGCAGATGTTGTGGGCAACCCGGATCAATGCTGCTGCCGACTCAAACACTCCAGCACACAACTCGGATCCAGCACCTCGTCATTCACATAAATCCCACGCTCGGCATCGTAGGTGCGGATAAACACCCGCACCGTCGCATCCGCCACCGTCGGCAGTTGTGAATCGTAGAATTCATGGTCACCCGGAAGTACCACAAAATCCTGCGGCGCCGTATCGTCGTAAGGCTTGGGCGGCGTGGAACCCAGCGAATACGGAGCAGGGTGGGCGAAGGGCTGGTTGGGCCCGTAATAATTGAAATTGCTGTCCAGCGCTTGCGCCTGAGTGGCAGCGAGCAGACAGCCGGTCAACAACAGCCGATCGAGCATTAGCATGGCGGCACCTGCGAGTGCGGTATTCCCCAAGGCTATTAACTATAGCTGCCCGACATTCAAACAACCGGGTGATTGATCACGTGCTCCGGTTGTGCGCAGGCCTTGAGCACATAGCCGATTGCGCGAAGAAACTCTTCGTTATCCCCATCTGCAAGAACCTGGGACAGGTATTCGCTGATGGCTTCGTCACTGTCCAGCAGTGCTATCACGTCGAAATTCGTCAAAGTCTGGCTCATGGTTAAGCCTCCTTAGCCATTTTTGTGCGCGTCGGATGACTGCGCTTTGTGAGGGTATCCACGTGAGCAGAGTTGAATAGTCAGCCGTGTCCTTTATCTGTTTTGATAATTCGCCGACATTTGTAGGCCAGAACACCCTGATATGTAGGAGCTGCCGCAGGAATTGGCTTACAAGTTTGCAACAACCGCAATTGCCGGGCTGATCTAGACTCGGATCCGCTCAATCACCAGCATCGTCCGGAGTGCGCTATGGAAGTGCCCAACAATAAAACCGCCATCGAGAGCAATCGACAGGCGTGGAACGATTCCGCTCGCCATCACCAGGATTCGCCTGGCTGGCAGGCTTTGCTCGGCGAGGTTGCGCAGGCGGATTTCTCTTGCCTTGATGAGACGTTGAGCGGGTTGCTGGAGGTCGATGGCAAAGATGTGATTCAACTGGGCTGCAACAATGGCCGTGAGAGTCTCTCGCTGTTTGCGCTGGGTGCCAGAAGCGTGGTCGGTGTCGATCAATCGGCGGCGTTTCTTGAACAGGCCCGCGAGCTGAACAAGCGTTCACCGCACAACGCCGAGTTCATCGAAAGCGATATCCATCATTTGCCAGCGTCGTTGCAGAACCGCTTCGATGTGGCGCTGATCACCATTGGTGTTTTGAACTGGATGCCGGACATCGGCGAGTTCTTCCGCCATGTCGCTTCAACGCTGAAACCGGGTGGCCAACTGGTGATCTATGAAACCCATCCGTTTCTGGAAATGGTCGATCCGGAGGCGGAAGATCCGTATCGCCTCGCCAGTTCGTACTTTCGCGCCGAGCCGTTTGTCCAGGAAGAGCCAATTGTCTATGGCGGCAAGGTTGAGCAGCAGTCGGCGAAGTCGTATTGGTTTGTGCATAACCTTGGCGCCATCTTCAGCGCTGCCATTGCGGCGGGGCTGAATATTGCGCACTTCAAGGAGTATGCGCATTCGAACCGGGAAGAGGTTTATGACCGGTATTTGAATCAAGAGGCGCAGATGCCGATGTGCTTTACCCTCGTCGCCACCAAGGCGTGATTGATCGGTGCGGCAACCGGCCTCATCGCGAGCAGGCTCACTCCTACATTTGAAATGCATACCCCTGTAGGAGTGAGCCTGCTCGCGATGGCGGCATCAAAGCCGCCACAAATATCCAGACTGAATCAAGCCTGCGCCGCCGCCGTCACTACCGGTCTTTCCGGCTTGCGCAGCGCCTCCAGTCTCGAGTTGCTGTAGTTCGATTCGCGGAAGAAACGCCAGTGCCCGAACAGGTCGTAAACATGGGTGATATGCCCTTGTTCCTGATAGCCCAGGCGAATATGCATCTTCAGCGCCTGTACATTGGCGTTGTCGCAGATATCCACGACTTTTTTGAAGCCTCGGGCAGACATGACTTGCCAAAGTGCGGTCTGTGCATCGACGGTCAAGCTACTGCCGAAATAGTGCCGGGTAATTTCGGCACCGAACTGAAAGTATTCACCGGGCTTGACCGGGAACGTGCAGCGGTAGAAGTGGCGGTCGTAATAGTCTTGAGTGCTGGCCCAGACGAACCCGACGGTGTGACCGTCCTGGTCCAGGTACATATGCCCGGTATGTCCTTCAGCGGCCAATTCGGCCATGGTCTCCACGCGGTCACCAAAGTACTTGCCGAATGCCTTGGCGTTGTCCTCGGTGATGTCGACTCTGCGCAAACCTTCGCAGGGGCGCAGTTTGTTCGGGGCAATCGGCGTGACCAGGTCGCGCTCCATCCACAGCAGTTCACGATGAGCGAACACGTAACGTTTCCACAGCGCGCCAAGGGTGCGGCGCAGGCCTTTTTGTTTGATGCGCAGAAGCAGATTTTCGATGACGCTCATGATGCCCTCCGAGGCGCTAGCCCAGGTGTGTTGGATGGTGTTGCCGGTTGAGTTTCGGATGTGTTTGCCGCCGTCGAGTTGCCGGCACGCTGTGCGCGCCATTTTTGCAGGGCCGGTTTGACGTGGTGCCAAAGGCGTAGCCCCAGGCCCAGCAGCAAGCCGCTGGGGCGCCACGAGTAGAAACTCCAGCGCCAGTGCTCCAGTTGCCCGGTCATGCGTTCGTGCAGTTGATGGCTGGAGTTTTCCAGGCTGACCCGCGACGCATCGATCCAGCGCCAGTGCTCATCCAGCCCCCAACGAATCCATTCCTCCAGCAACACTCGGCCGCTGCCGAGGTCGGCGTACTGCGGTAAAAATGCCAGGTTGTAATCGTAGAGCCGGCCCTGTTCGAGCAGGCCGAGGCGATAGCTGATGCAGCGGCCGTCCAGCTCCAGCGTCACGACCCGCACCAGGCCTTGGTCGGCGAGGGCGGTGAAAGCGCTTTGCATCCACTGGCGACTGCGTTCGGTGGCGAAAATGCCGACGCCCTCGTCACCTTTCCAACTGACCGCCTCGACTTCCTGCAGCGCTTCTAAAATCGTAGGCATCGACAGCGCATCGGGGGTGATTCGCCGCACTTGCGCACCGCATGCGGCAATCCGTTTGCGCGCCCGACGCAGCTTGTAGCGCGGGTCACCGGAGATCTCCTGATGATCGGCGTCGCTGATCAGATGCACCGGCACCCGGCAACTCAGGCGTCGTTCAGCTGTGGAACTGCGCGCCATCCATTCGGTGAGCGCACTTTCTTCACCGGCAGGTTCCGACAGTTCGTTGAGTTGCAGCAGCGCGTGGGGCAGATGCTTGCGGATCAGCACCAGCGCCTTGTGCATGTCTTCGCTGCCGAGCAACGACAGCAGGGCCAGGCGATCGGCCATTGGATAACCCAAGTGATGCAAAACGCGAAACGGTACGCCAGTGAAGCGTTCGCGGCTGGGCACCAGTGGCAGGCACAGCAGCAATTGCTCTGCTTCCCAGCCGAGCAGAATGTGCAGGCGCTGATCCTCGCCCATGGCCTGCTCTGCCGCGCACAACCAGCCAAGGTTGTTGAACGGTGTGTGGTCAGCCACGCGCAGGCGCAGTGCCTCGTAGGCTGTTGCCGGGAAGTCGGCAGCGCACAGCGATGTGCGCCATTCGAATCGCATCACCATGGGTTCAGGCCGCCGTTGCTGTGACAGGTGGACGGGAAGTTTTACCCAGCGCCGCCAGACGCGAGCCTCTATAGCGGGTTTCGCGATAGAAGCGCCAGCGGCCGAACAGCGTGTAGATATTCATGATCCGCTGTTGTTCGGTATAGCCCATGCGCAGGTGCAGCTTGAGCGCCGGGATGTTGCTCGAGTCACAGACATCGACCACTTTGCGGCAGCCTTTCACGGCCATGGCTTCCCACAGGCGCAGTTGCAGATCTACCGACAATTCGGTGCCCCAGTAGGCACGGGTCAGTTCGCCGCCGAACTCGAAAAACTCGCCGGGCTTAACCGGGAACCGGCAACGGTAGTAATGCCGATCGAAATAGTCGCGTGGCGTGCCCCAGATAAACGCCACGGCATCGCCGTTGTCGTCGATATGCATATGCCCGGTGTGACCGTCACTGGCCAGCTCGGCCATGACACCGACGCGGTTGCCGAAGTAGCGGGTAAAGGCGCTGGCGTTGCTTTCGGTGATCTTCAGCATGCGCAGTGGCGGGTAGGGTTTGAGGTTGTGTGGCGGCACTGGGCTGACCAGATCGCGCTCCATCCACAGCAGTTCCTGATGGGCAAAAATGTACATTCTGCGGATCTTCGCCAAGGTCGCTCGCAGGCCTTTACGACGGATATGTCCGCTGAGTCTTCGCAAAACATCCATGGTCTCTTCTCCTGTTGAGGATCCCACGCACAGCAAGAGGCTCGCGGGGCAGAACATCGAAGGGCAGTTCATGAAGCGCTCCAGTTCAGGGCAAACAGGGTTTGCCCCGGCAATTCAAAACGCACGCGCCCGTTTTCACAGACAAACGGTGCGTCGTGGCTGCGATTGTCAGCGCCGAAGAAACGCAGGGCGCTTTGCTTCAGCGGGCACCGGGCGCCGCTCAGATCAACGCGTTGCAGGCGCGTGCCTTTGTTCACCCCGAGCAGTGCGCGCTGCTCGTCGCCGGCCATCGCCAGGACATCCACCTCAAAAGCGTCGTTATCCAGTTGCAGCACTTGCGGCAGCCAATGCCGGGCGATGAATTGCTGGGCAAGGCCCACCGGTTTCAGCTCGAAGCGACCATCGTCATGTATGCGCACCATGCCTTTGCCGTAGGGCGGTTCGTCGGCGGCCTGAAACCAGTTGAGCATGCTCAGCAGGCCATCCTGAGAGGCGTTGATGACCACCGAGGCCCACCACAGCGCGGTGTAATGGGTTTCCTGATCGTAGGGGCTCAGGGCTGAGCCACTGGACAGATTGGTCTGATCCAGCAGCAACGCTTTGCGTGGCTGACCTTTAGCGTCCAGCCCCACCAGGTCTGCTGCGCGGCGTACGCTCTCGCGGTAGACCCGGGTCGCCAGCAAGTCGCGAATCATCCATTCATGCCAGGCCAATGCATCGACCTGATCGGCGGATTCACTGAGTAGACGCCGCGCCCAATCGATGCCGCGCTTGTCTGCTGCGTTGCGGGCGAACGGCCCGTTGACAAAACGTGAACTGGCGGGCATTGCGATGCGCACGCCGGCCCTGGCATTGGCCGGATCGCTGCGCACCTGGCGGGCCATGCTGACAAAAATCGCCCGATAATCTTCGTAGCTCGAATAGTTCAGGTTCGGCTCGTCGGCGAAGCCGATGTAATGCGTGCCTTGACCCTCCAGGGCACGAGTGCCGGCGAGCCATGCCTCAAGGCCGTTGTTGCTTTGCACATCGGCGCGCAGATTGGCCTGACGCCCGGTGCCAGCGAGCAGGGTGATGTCCTGGCGGATGCCGAAGCGAGTCTGATAGAGCTGACGAACCGGGTCTGCGAAACGGGTATTTTTCGAAGTGACGTCAACGTAGCTGTAATAACTCGCCGCACTCGGTTTCAAGGCATCCAGTGCGGCATGACTGGCCGCGGGCGGCATGAGATTGGGCAGGGCAATGCCCAGATCGGGGGTGCGGCCGAGCACCTTATCGTGCAGGGTCAGGCGTACCTGGCCCGACTCTTCACGCAAGGGTTGGAGCTGCTGCGGATTTTGCGCAAACAGATTGGCCGTGCCGTCGAGCCAGAATGCCGCTTTGCCGCTGCCCTGCAGGCGCAAGCGCCAGACCTGGGGCCGGTCGCTGACCGGCAAGGCCACTTGATCGAATTGCCAATAGGCGCGGTAGGGCTTGAGGGCCAACGACAGTTGTTGTCCATCGTCTATGCGCTGGGCTTGCAGCGCGTTGACTCCGCCATGGTATTTGCCGTTCAGCACCGCGTGTTCTCCCGGTGCCACTTGGAAAAACAGCTCATCGCCATTGCCGGTTTCGACACTGAAATGCACTTTGGCCGGGCTGAACAGCGCCACTGTTTTATCGTCATGCTCGACGCGATAACTGCGGAAGCTGTAGCCGGGAATCTCCAGGCGATAACTGGCAGCGCCGGGCAGCAACGGCCAGCTCTGCGAACCGCGAGTTTCGCTGGCTTTGATCAGCCGTTCGCCCTGCAGCTTGCCCTGACCGTCGAGCAGGTAAAGATGCTCTTCGTTAGCCTCTGCCTGCCATGCCGGCACCCATCGCACTGTTACGGTGTCCGGGCGATCCGCTTGCAGGTACAGACTGCCGTCGCGCAGGTCACCCCACTGCATCGGCGCCGCGAAACCGTTCAGCGTCAGGCCGAGTCCTAACAGCAGGGCCAGGCGTTTCATGCTGTCTTCCGACGTTGCAGCATCAACCACATCGGGGTGATGTCGCTGGGCAGGATGATCAAGGTTTGCCAGAACGGCACGTTGCTCAAGCGGCAATAAAGCACCAGCATCGCCACCGTCACCGCCAGATAGGCGATTGATGAAGCCGCCGCTGCACCGACAATGCCGAAGGCAGGAATCAACAGCAGATTCAGCGCCAGGTTGAGCAGAGCGCCGATGCCCATCAGCAACGACACCGTGCCGGGGCGATCCTTGCCAATCAGATCCAGCCGCAGAATGCTCGCATAGCACAGGCCCAGCAGGCCGGGCAGCAACGCGAGCAGCGCTGGATACGCCGGTTGATACGCCGCACCGAACAGCGTGACGATCAACCATTCGCCGATCACTGCCATCGTCAGGCAGGCGCCGAGCATCACCGTGGCGGTCAGGCGCAGGGCCAGCGGCGTGACCTTGTCCATGCCTTTGTCCTGTTGCAGCAGTCGCTTCATCAGCGGTGTGGTGACCGCCTCCGGAACGATCAGCAACAATTCGGCGGCGGCGCTGGCCATGGCGTAGTGGCCGAGCGCGGTACTGCCCAGCAGGGCGCCGATAAACAAGTAGTCGGAGCGCAGAATGATCTGTTGGAACAGCAGATCCGGATGGCTGCGCGCACTGAATCGCAGCAGCTCGTTCTGGCTCGCACGATCCCATTGCAGTTGCAGCGGTTGTGCGCGTTTGAGCCACATCCAGCCGACCAGCACCACCAGACTGATGCCGGCCAGCCAACTGATCAGCGCGGCTTCGAGTGCGGCCTCTTTCCACATCCAGAACAGCGCAACAAACAACAGCAGCGGCGCGAGGGATTCGATCAGACGCAGAACATTGAAGGCGACCACGCCGCCCGACGCGTTGTGCAAGGTCAGCAAACCGCTTTTAAGGACGGTCAACGGCACCGCCAGCAGCAACAGCCACGCCAGCAGACCGAGCTGCATCGTCACATCGAGTTCGCTGCCGAACTCACGGGCCAGCGCGACCACCAGCAAGGTCAGCAGCCCGGCCAGAACACAGCCGAACACCAACACCTGAGCGAGCAACAAGCCCATTGGCCGCTGATTGGCCGCTTGATAACCGACTGCCGAATTCAAGCCGCCGCTGGTCGCCGCGCTGATCAGATCCGGCAGGGTGCTGAGCAGGGCGAACAAACCGCGTTCACTCGGGCCGAGAATCCGCGCCAGCAACACATTGCGCAGCAGGCGCAAGGCAATCATTGCCAGTTTGGTGCCCATGCTCAGGGCCAGATGCTTGAGGTAGCTACCGCGACTCATGACCTTGCCCCGCGATAAATGCGCCACGACAACAACGCCGGATTGCAGGCGATGCGCTGACTGACGCCGAAGCGCGGCAGGTTCAGCGGGTCGCCTTCGCCGCGATAAATGCCGGTGCCGGTGCCGAGGGCGAACGGGTAGTCGTGATTGGCGATCTGCTCGCGCACGCGTTCATCGTTGTCGCCGTTGGGGTAGCAATACACCGGCAGTGGGCGGTTGCAGCTGTTGTACAAGGCATCGCGGCTGCGGCTGATTTCTTCGTTCAGGCGCTGATCATCAAGGCCGGTGAGGATGGCGTGGCTGGCACCGTGCGGGCCAAAGCGCACCAGACCGGAAGCCTCCAGCGCGCGCACTTGATGCCAGTCCAGCGCTTGCGGCTGTGATTCGGCTGGGCACTCATCGGTGAGTTTTTCCAGTTCCTGCGGGTCAAGCGTCTTCAACCCTTGGAGGAAATGCAGCAGCGCCAGGCTGCGGCGGTCGACATCGATGTCATCGAGCAGTACCGGCAATGGGTGATGCATGAACTGCAGGCACTCGATCAAGTGCATCCGCGCTTTTTCACCGTGGCTGCCCCACAGGGTTTCGCCAAGGCTTTCCCACCAGAAACGCTGACGGCTGCCGATGAAATCGGTGGAGAGGAAAATGCTCGCCGGTACCTGATGTTTCTGTAGCAGCGGGAAGGCGTTGACGGCGTTGTCGCGCCAGCCGTCATCAAAGGTCAGCGCCACCCGTGGGCGCTCGCTGCGCAGCGAATTGGGCTGGAGGATTTCCATCAGCGGCACGCAATCGAAATGCCGACGCAGCCACAGCAGTAAATGCTCGAAGGCCTTGGGCCCGACGCACAGTTCATTACGGTGCGGCAGGTTGGCGGCACGGTCGTTGGCCAGCACCCGATGCAGCATCAGAATGACCCCGGCACCGTGCAACTGGTTGCGCCCCACTGACGAGTTGAGATAAAGCCAGCCGCTGGTGCGTTTCAGCAGTTGTTTGATCGCCATGGCATGAGTCCTCTCAACGATTCTGGTCAGGATTCCACTGTGCGTAGCGTTGCCCGCGCAGGAACTGCCACAGACCGACGCTCATGCCGGCCAGCGTCACCAGCAGGAATGCTGCGAGGCGGAACGGTTTGGGTAAACGGTGTTGCGAATCCAGCAGGCCGGCGATGGCAACCGCGTAGCCGAGCAATTGCGCAATCAGGCTCAGGCGATAGAAACCGTGCTCGTTCCACAGCCAGAAATTGCTCAGCAGCAGCGGCAGCAAGAGAATCGGCGCGAGACGGCGGATCAGTTTGTGGCTGATCAAGGCAATGGAATAAAGGCCGTACTTGAACGGGTTCAGCAGTGCGCTGCGTTGCGCCAGACTTTGCAGGCCACCAACCGTGACCCGCTGGCGGCGGCGCCATTGCTTGCCCGCTTCATCAACGCCCTGGTCGATCACTTGCGCCTGGGGTACGTAAACGATGCGTTTGTGCGCGACCGGCGCGCAGGTACTGATGAAGAAGTCGTCGTTGACCTCGGCCGGTACGTTCTGGAACAGCTCGCGGCGCAAGGCGAGCAGGGCGCCGTCGGCGGAGACCATGCAGCCGGTGCGATTCTCGACCCGGCGCAACCAGCCTTCGTAATGCCGATAGAGGCTGTCACCAATACTCAGGCCACCACCGGTGACCGGGATCACCATGTGCCCGGCGCAGGCACCGACCTGCGGATCGCTCAACGGCGCGAGCAAATGGCCGAGGGTGTCGCGCGACCATTGGTTGTCGGCGTCGGTGAACACCAGAATGTCGCCGCTGCTCACAGCGACGCCGGCATTCAGTGTGGCGGCTTTGCCCTGGCGCGGCAGGTCGAGGACGGTGATGCGCGGATCGATCACTTTGTGCGCGCAGGCCACGGTGTCATCGCTCGAGCCGTCGCTGGCGAGAATGATCTGCAGCGCTGCGGGCTGATAATCCTGGGCCAGCAGGGTGCGCAACTTGTGCTCGATGTGTCGCGCCTCGTTGTGCGCGGCGATGACGATGCTGACGTTCAGCGGCGGTGCCGGCGCGTGCCGCCAGGCCGGGAACAGCGGCGCCAGCAAGGTCAGCAGCAGCGGATAGCCGATGTAGGCGTACGCCGGCAGCACAAGGCACAGGCAAAAAATGAATTCAGCCACGGGCGGGCCTCCTGGCGTTCCAATGACACAGACTGAGAACAAGTGCCGCGCTGGGCAGGTGCAGGCGTAACCAGTGCAGACCCCACAGCTGCAAGGTGAGGCGAGCATTGTGGTGCTTGATACTCTGCCGCACGCTGAGCGCCAGACTCGGCAGCAGGGTCAGCACCAGCAGGATCACCGCGAGCTGCGCGAGGCCGGCGAGCAAGGCAACGATCAGTAGAAAATCCGTCATCCAGACCAGCAACGACAGCAGCGGAAAACGCAGCAGGCGCAGGCTCATGCCATGGGTGCGCAGCAACTGCAGATGGCTGCCCTGGCGCCACAGCTCCTTGCCCATCCACTCGCGCCAGTTCATTTCGTAGCCCCAATGCAGGGCGATGCTGTTACTGGTCGACAGCAGCCGAGCGCCCTGTGTGCTCAGACGCAAGGTGTATTCCTTGTCTTCGCCGGTGCGCAGGGTTTCGTTGAATCCGCCGACGACGTCAAACCAGCGTTTGCGCATCAACAGGTTGGCGCTGGGCAGCCAGTCCACGGTGCGACTGGCGTGCGCTGATGGACGCAACATGCGCCGTTGCCAGGCGGTCGCGTACCACGGCGCGGCGGCGGGGGTGTGCAGATCCAGGCCAAAAATGTCGCCCTGATTCTGCGCTTCGAGAGCGAACAGTTCGCTCAGCCAGTCTTCGGGCATTTCGATATCGGCATCAATGAACGCCAGCCATTCACCGCTGGCAACCGTTGCGCCACGATTGCGCAAGGCGCCGATCAGCAGGCCGGGCAGCACCAGCACCTGTGCACCGAATGCGCGGGCGATCTGTGGCCCGTCATCAGTGGAACCGTTGTCGACGACGATCAGTTCACAGTCGATGTCGGCGGCGTTCGCAGCTTTGCGAGCGGCCAGGAGGGTGCGGCCGATGTGCCGTGCCTCGTTGTACATCGGAATGACGATGCTGATCCGGCTCATGCTCTGGCCTCCGTCAGCGGTGCTTGCTCGGCTTTCAGGCGCAGCACCCAGGTCAGTGCAAGCATGATCCACAGGTATTTCAGGTTCGGCGCGCTGAGAAACATCAGAAACAACGTCAACGACAGAAAGCTCATTCCCAGATGGGTCATCAGGTCCGCGTGCTGCCATTCGCGCCGTTGCAGCCATTCGCGTCGTGCGCGGATCAGGTTGTAGAAACCCTGCACGAGCAAGCCGACAAACAGCAGGCCGGCGGGAATCCCCAATTCGCTGAAGATCTCCAGATAAGTGTTATGCGCCCGGCGATACAGGTCGCCGATCTTGCGGTTGGCCGAGAATGCCTTGGCATAACCGGTGGTCGCATAGTGCAACGGGAAGGTCCCGGGGCCCGAGCCGAGCAGCGGATGCTCGCGGATGATCTGGCTGCCGACGACAATGTACGAGGCGCGACGGCCGAGGGATTCATCCTGAGCCTTGGCCCCGGCGCTCAAGATGCTCAGCGACTGGATGCGCGCCAGATAACCGGCAGGCATCGCATAAATCGCCAATGGCAGCACGATGGCGGCGCCGAGCATGGCGAATCCGAAGTGCCGCGGACGGATACGGTTGAGGTGCTGGCGGTAATGCCAGACCCCGATCGCCAGACTCAAGGCCAGTACCACCAGGCCTGAGCGCGACTCGGTTTTGGTCATGCCGCCCAGCAGCAACAGGCAGCAGCCGGCCCAGAACAATCGTTGCAGCAGGTTCGGGCTGCGAATCACCAGCAGCAGGCCCAGCGGCACGGCGAAGGCGATCAGCAGAGCAAAGGCATTCGGGTCTTCGAGCAGGCCGGCGGCGCGGCCCTTGTCCTGGAATCTGCTGGAAAACATCGCCATCGCGCAGGTCGCGCTAACGCTGAGCGTGACCAGCCGGGCGAACAGATCGAGGTTCAGCTCGCGGCCGATCAACAAAGTGATCACGAACAGAATCAAGCCCACGCTCAGTTCACGCAGATGACTCTGTGACATGCCCATGTTGTCGGTTGCGAGCAGGCTCAGCAGGTACAGCGCCATGAAACCGATCAGGTAGCGCCACAGATTGCTGCGCAGGCGCTGCGATGGAATCTGATGCAATGCCAGTTGCAACGCCAGGATCAGTGCCAGCGAAGCACCGATGAATTTGCTTCCCGATAACGCGCTGTCCTTAAAGAACCCTTCAAACGGCACCAGCGCGGCAATACCCAGCAGGCCCCACGACGGTTTGCGGTACAGCACCGTGAAACCCAGCAGCCCTAGCACTGCCCCCGGCGCCAGATACGGATAAGGACTGACCAGCAAAGCCATGCAGACCAGTGCCAGCAGGCTGACGATCGAGAGCGGGAAAATCATGCGCGTGCCTCCCCTGCCGTGTGGATGTACAGCTGCGACCAGCGTTCAGCCAAAGCCTTGAGGTCGTAGCGTTCCTGTTGTGTGCGTCTGGCGTTGTCGCGCAGTTGCGCGGCCAGCTTCGGTTCGGCCAGCAACGTGTCGAGCTGACGGGCGAGGGCGGCGGTATCGGTCGGTGCGGCGAGCAGGCCGTTGTGGCGGTCCTGCAAGACATCGGGAATGCCACCGACCGCGAACGCCACCACGGGCACACCGGACTGCATCGCTTCAAGCAGAATCATCGGTGTACCCTCGGTGCGCGAGCTGATCACCAGCGCATCGAGTTGCTGCCACCAGCCTTGCATCGCCGTCTGATAGCCCGGCAAGCGAATCCGCTGTGGTAAACCGGCAGCGTCGATACGCGCCTGCAAGGCTTCACGTTCCGGACCGTCACCGAGCATCACCGCGTCCAGTTGCGGATGCTGGTGACACAACGCAATCAGCGCATCGAGAAACAGATCCGGGCCTTTCTCGCTGCTCAACCGACCGACGTAACCGACCAGCCAGCGTTGTCGTTCCAGCGGCGGCGGCGTTGGCGCCGCTGGCAAACCGTTGGCAATCACCTGCAACTTCTCCGCACGAACGCCAGCCTGACGGTGCAGCGCAGCGATGCTTTGCGCTACGCAGACCACTCGCTTCACCGAGGCCGTGCGGCACAATTGCAGGCTTAGCCAGGTGTAGAACTTCTGCTTGCGACTGCGCGGGGTGAAACCGTGCTGGGTGATGACCAGCGGCAGGCGCAATAGCGTTGCGCCGACCCAGCCAAACAGTTGTCCTTTGAAGTTGTGCGTGTTGAGCAACGGCTTGTCACTACGGCGCTGATGCAAGTGCCGCAGTAGTCCGCCGAGCCCGGCACAGCCGCGGGCGTCCACCCCGGCCTGACGAAAGCGCTCGATCAGCTCGGCTGGCGCGTCGAGGAACAGCACCTGATGCTGCCCCGGCGTCGCCAGGCAATGATCCAGCAACATCCGCTCGGCTCCGTAGAAGCCGCCGCTGCTGAGCAAATGAATGATCGGCAGGGCGACGCACGGGGTGGACGCCGCGTTCAATTGCGCACCCAGTGAACCAGGCTGGGCATGGTCCAGTTCTTGTGCGGATTGCCAGGCTGCGACGTTTCTTCATTGATTACCAACAGCACCGGCAGGCCCAGTTCATGACTGATTTGCGCCGGATGTTTGAAGCGGTGATCGAAGAACTCACGCACATAGACGAAGGCAATGGCCAGCAGCAGACCGGTGAGCAAACCAAACGGAATGATCAGCATCGGCTTGGGAAACGCCGCCTCGGTCGGTTCATACGGCGGACTCAAGACACGGGCGTTGGACAAGTCGTTGTCCAGCGCGCGGGTCGTGCTGCTTTCGGCAAAGCGTTGCGCATAGGTTGAAAACGCTGCGTGCAATGCGCCGATCTCGGTGTCCATCTGGCGCAGCTTGCTTTGGGTTTGCTGCAATTGATGGATGCGATTCTTGAATTCGGCAATGCGCGCAGTTTTCTGCTCGATGACCTGGCTAACCACCGACAGGTCGATCGTGCGTTCCTGGATGCGGTTGTTGACCACTTTGAGGAACTGCTGGCGGGTGCGGGCAATTTGCTCGCGGGTCAGCAACATCGGTTCGCTACTGGGTTGAAATACCGCGAGGTCGTTCATATAGCGGCTGACCTGAGTGGTCAGTGCCTCGCCCATCTGCCGGATCTCACGGTCTTCGAACGCGATGTTGTCCACCGTAGTGGTGAAGGTGAACGGGAAGGTGTAGTCGTTGAGCTTGTTGGTGTTGGCGGCGGCCAGGCTGGTTTTCAGGTAATCGAGCCAGCGCTGGCTTTGCAGCAAGCGATCGCGATACAGGTTGAGTGCCTGCTCTTCAGTGTTGATCGCGTTGAGGCGAAAGGTGATTTCCTCTTTCGGATCGGACGAACCGACACTTTCCAGCAGGCTCAGCCGTGCGCCTTCCAGACCGTCGAGCCGCACCTGATATTGATGCTTCTTGGTCTCGTAGAACGAGTGCGGCAGCTCGATCGATTGCAGCGCCTGACGATCGACCAGATAGTTGCGCAGCAACGTGGCAACGAACGTTGTGCCCTGGGCAGGATCAGGGAAGCTGTAGACGATTGAGATCACATTGGAACCCGGCAGGGTTTCGATCTTCAGATTGTCGATGGCTTCCTGGGTCAAGCCATCCAGTGCCGTGTCGCGCACCGGATCGGTTTCCATGCCCAGTGCATCACGCAGCGGATTGATCACGTATTCGCGCAGCGGCGTGCTGACGTAATTCTTGAACGGTTCGCCGAGCAGCTTGCTGAGCATCCCCGGCGGCGGGTTGTACTGACCCTGATCGCGCAGTTCGCTGATGGTCTGACGGATCAGCGCCGGCGAACGGAGGATATTGCTTTCGGTTTCCATATCCGCCAGCGATGGCGGAATGAAGGTGGCGTTGTCCTGGGTCAGCGAGGTGGTCGCATCGCCCTGAGACAGTTTTTTCGACTGCACGATCACCTGTGCGGTGATATCGAAGCTCTGTTTGAGCAACAGCGGCAGCAACAGCGCGATCACTGCAAAGATCAGGAAGATGCGCTTCACCAGTTGCTTGTTGGCGAAGAAAATCCTGAAGAACTCGTGCAGGTAATTTTCTTTTGGGTTCATGTCGTTCACCTGAGAGTCAGTTGTCACTGCCTTTGTTGTCGACGCGGTAGCCGAAGCTGAAACCCACGCCCTGGAACAGCACCACATCGGCCAATTGGCGGGCGAGTTCGCCGGCGCTGGCCAGTTTGGTTTTCGGTACGTAAAGCATGTCGTCCGGTTGCAGGTAGGCGATCTGTGGCGCATCGCCCGACAGTGCTTTCTCCACGTCGTAGTTCATGGCCTGCACCTGATTGCCGTTGCGCCGCATGATCACCACCGAATCGAGACGCGCCTTGACATTGGTACCGCGCGCCAGGGTCAGCGCCTCAAGCACCGACACTGGACGGCGGATCGGGTACGAGCCCGGTTGAGCGACTTCGCCGAGTACGTAGATCTCGTTGCCGGCGGTGGATTTCAGCAGCACATCCACAGTCATCCGTCCCGGCAATTGCGCGTACTTGCTATTGAGGAAGGTTTCCAGTTGATTGACCGTCATGCCTTGCAGCGGCACAGCGCCGATTTCCGGAAAACTCGCATAGCCATCGGTGCCGACGGTGATTTCGCGGCTCATGCCGGTGGCCGGGTGGTTCAGCGCGCTTTTGAGGTTCTGCTCGTTGCTCAGCGGGCTGAGAATCTGCACCGAGAGCTGATTGCGGTTGGGCTGGAACAGCTGCTTGCGTTGATAGGCGCGCTGGATTTCCTGCCGCGCCTCGTCGCTGGTCAGCCCGGCGATTTTCACCGAGGTGTTGGCGCCCGGCAGTTCGATGGTGCCGTCAGGCAGCACCAGTTGCGTGCCGTTGAGCTGACTGGCGGCGGTGAAGTTCAGGCCGATCTGGTCACCCGACTGCACGCGGTAAGCGTCCGAGCCACTGGTACTGATGTGGAAAATCACATCCAGCACATCTTTCGGGCGCAGGGTCTGCTCGACCCTCGGCATGTCGGTGGCCTGCGCATTGGCCGGTGTGGCGGTGAGGATATTCACCGGCATGTTGCGGGTTTCGGAATTGCTGGTGCAGCCTGCAAGCGGCAGCAACAGCAGGACAAGCATTTTGGCGTTCATGGCGTCATCCTTTGCGTTCGCTTACAGGTTTTTGTAAAGCCATTTGGGCATGTAGTACTTGCGCCGGTTGAACACGCTACCGACCACTTTTGCCCCGGCCTGGGTCAGGCGTTGCACGGCGGCCTGGGCGACTTCCCAACGGGTGTCTTCGGCGCGTACCACAAACACCACGCCGTCGACCTGAGTGCTGATCACCAGCGTGTCGGCGTCGGAATACACCGCGTCGCCATCGATCACCACAAAGCGGTACTGGCTGCCCAATTGATCAAGCAACGGGCTCAGACGCTCGGCGGTCAGGTGCTCCAGGGTGCGGATCGGCCGGCCGTTGGGCAGCACGTGGAACGGCAGGCTCGAGACCTGCACCACGCAGTCCTGCAACAGCGGCGGTTTGTCGGGGTTGAACAGCAAGTCGCGCAGGCCGCGCTCCTTGCTCAGGTTCAACTGCTGGGTGAGATTGCTCGCCGACTGACTGGCATCGACCAGCAGCACTTGGCCGCTGCTCATTTGTGCCAGTTGGCCGGCCAGCGCCAGCGCACTGGTGGTGGTGCCTGAGCCGGGGTTGGCGGCGGTCAGGAACAGGATCCGCAGATCGAGATCCAGCACGGTCGAGGTCAGGTTCGATTCGCTGGGGTTGGCGATGCTCAGGCTTTTGTTGGTTGAACCGTCCATTAGCTTGCTCCGTGGCCGCTGAATACTTTGAAGGGGGTTTTCAACAGAATCTTCAGATCAAGCAGAAGGCTCTGCTCGGCGATGTAGCTGAGGTCCAACTCAACGCGCTGGTCGAAGTCGATATTGCTGCGTCCGGAGATCTGCCACAGGCCGGTCATGCCGGGGTAGATCGCCAGACGCGCGAGGTGGTTGTCCTTGTAGCGGTAAGCGTTGAACGAGGTCGGACGCGGCCCGACCAGGCGCATGTCGCCGGTCACTACATTGATCAGGTTGGGCAATTCATCGAGGCTGGTGCGCCGCAGGAAACCGCCGATGCGGGTGATGCGCGGGTCGTGGTCGATCTTGAAATCGATCGCGTCGGCACCGTGTTTGTTGAGGTGACGCAGCGACTCTTTCAGTTCTTCGGCGTTGGCCACCATGGTGCGAAATTTGAACATGCCGAATTTGCGGCCGCGATATCCGGTGCGTTTCTGCACGAACATCACCGGCCCGGGGCTGGAGAATTTGATGACCAGCGCCAGACCCAGCAACAGCGGCGAGATCAGCACCAGGATCAGCAGCGCCCCAAGGCAGGCGACCACCCGATTGGTGCGTGACAGTTGCCATGGCCGACCGCCGTCGCGGCCCGTAAACCAGCCGCGACCCTGGCGATGAATCGCCGCGTCGAGACGCATTCGGTGCTCGGGATCCACGCGCTTGTCGCGGCGCATTTCTTGGATCGCTACACTTTTCTCATGTCCAGTCATGGAGTCCTCCACATTCATTCAGCCGCGAACGGCGCGTGGGCGATAGGCAGTGGGGTAGTAGTCGCGGAACCAGGCGATAAAGCATCCGAGTCCCTCATCCAGCTCTATCCGGGGCTGAAATCCGGTGGCCTGAGCCAGGTCGCTGGCCTCGGCGCAGGTGTTGAGTACGTCGCCCGGTTGCAGCGGCAGCAGCTCGACAATGGCTTTCTGGCCGAGGTGCTTTTCCATCAGCGCCAGATAGGTCTTGAGTTCAACCGGATGCTGCCCGCCGATGTTGAACAACCGCCACGGTGCCATGCTGCTGGCCGGGTCGGGTTGCTTGCGATCCCATTGCGGATCGGCGTGCGGCGGGCGGTGGGTGAGGCGAGCGATGCTTTCGATGATGTCGTCGATGTAGGTGAAATCGCGCTGGTGTTCGCCGTAGTTGAACAGCTTCAGCGGCATCCCTTCGCTGATCGCCCGGGCGAACTGGATCGGCGACATGTCCGGCCGGCCCCAAGGCCCATACACGGTGAAAAAGCGCAGGCCGGTGCAAGGAATGCCGAACAGGTGGCTGTAACTGTGCGCCATCAGTTCATTGGCTTTCTTGGTCGCGGCGTACAGCGACAGCGGATGATTGACGCCGTCCTGCACCGAGTACGGCGTGTGCTGGTTGGCGCCGTACACCGAACTCGACGAGGCGTAGATCAGGTGCTCGACCGGGTGATGCCGGCAACTCTCCAGAATGTTGAGGAAACCGTTCAGGTTGCTGTCCAGATATGCCCGTGGATTTTCCAGCGAGTAGCGCACCCCGGCCTGCGCCGCCAGGTGAATCACCACTTGCGGACGTTCGCGGACAAACAGCGCTTCGATGGCCGAGGCATCGGCCAGGTCAACCGTGGCGAGCTGGAAATCGCCGACCTGCTCACGCACCCATTGCACGCGATCGTGCTTGAGTTGCGGGTCGTAGTAGGCGTTGAAATTATCCAGACCGACCACCGAGTGTCCGTCGCGCATCAGCCGCAGCACGCAATGGGCACCAATGAAGCCGGCCGCACCGGTGACCAAGACCTTCATGGCCGTAGTCCTTCAGGCGCAATGTGACGTAGACCGATGCCGCTGTAATGCAGGCCGGCGGCCGCCACTTGTTCCGGGTTGTACAGATTGCGGCCGTCAATGATTACCTTCGAGCGCAGCTTTTCGGCGAGCAACTCGAAATCGACCACGCGGAAGTTTTTCCACTCGGTGCAGATCACCAGGGCATCGGCGTCTTCCAAGGTGTCGTCGCGGGTGGCGCACAGGTGCAGGTCTTTGCGGTAACCGTAGAGGCGCCGGCATTCGGACATGGCTTCCGGGTCGTAGGCCTGCACACTGGCACCTTCGGCCCACAGCGCATCCATCAGATAACGGCTCGGTGCTTCGCGCATGTCATCGGTGTTTGGTTTGAACGCTAGACCCCATACAGCAATCGATTTACCCGCCAGGCCTTGCGGGAACTGTGCTTTGAGTTTGCTGAACAGAATGTGTCGCTGCAGGTCATTGACGTCGGTGACGCTGCGCAGCAGTTTCAGCGGCATGCCGTTGTGTTCGGCGGTGTGCAGCAGCGCGCGCAGGTCTTTGGGAAAGCACGAGCCACCGAAGCCGCAGCCCGGATAGATGAAGTGGTAGCCGATGCGCGGATCCGAACCGATGCCTTTGCGCACCGCTTCGATGTCGGCACCGAGCAGTTCGGTGAGATTGGCCAACTCGTTCATGAAACTGATGCGCGTGGCGAGCATGGCGTTGGCGGCGTACTTGGTCAGTTCGGCGCTGCGGTTGTCCATGAACATCAGTTTTTCGTGGTTGCGGCAGAACGGTGCGTATAGCTCGCTCATCTGCTCGCGGGCCGCGTCGTCGCGGGTGCCGACGATGATCCGGTCCGGACGCATGCAGTCGGCGAGGGCGCTGCCTTCTTTGAGGAATTCCGGGTTGGACACTACCCGCACTTGCAGATCAGTCTTGCCGCGGCGCAGCAGTTCGCTGTTGGCGGTAGCCAACACCTGATCAGCCGTGCCCACCGGTACCGTGGATTTGATGATGAGGGTGCGGTCAGCTTCCATATACGAAGCGATTTGCCTGGCGACGTTGAGCACGTGGCTGAGGTCGGCGGAGCCATCCTCATCGGCCGGGGTGCCGACGGCGATGAAAATCAGCTCGGCATGCTCGACCGCGTCGCTGGCCTGGGTGCTGAACAGCAGACGGCCGGCCTTGATGTTTTCCTCAAGCGTGCTGGACAAACCTGGCTCGCTAATGGGCGGCACCGCTTGTTGCAGTTGTTTAATCTTGTTTGGGTCAATGTCCACGCATAAAACGCGATGACCGACATCTGCAAGTGCGGCGGCTTGTATAAGTCCGACATAGCCAGTGCCAAATACGCTCACGTCCATCTGCGCACCTCAATAACACCAAAAGTTAACTACGGAATGAGATTGTTAAAGGGGTATAGCGCAGCGTTTGAAAAGCGTGTCAGCAAAATGACATGTTGCATCTGTATAACACTTGAGCATTTTTTGGCGATTGGCCATCAAGTCATTGCTGCGATTGAATTTGTTGCTTTTGTGCAGATTTGTTCAGATTTTAAATAAGCGATAAAC
Source organism: Pseudomonas sp. GM24 (assembly GCF_000282235.1). Classification (NCBI taxonomy): domain Bacteria; kingdom Pseudomonadati; phylum Pseudomonadota; class Gammaproteobacteria; order Pseudomonadales; family Pseudomonadaceae; genus Pseudomonas; species Pseudomonas sp. GM24. Next base: position 28,807 of record NZ_AKJR01000182.1, read on the forward strand.
GGTCGTAAGCCGCTAATTTAAAGGCTTGTAGCGTCTTGGTTGTGTCAGATTTGAGTCACCGTTTTTTTGACGATTTCTATAAAAAACAGTCAATTCTTGCGCTTTGATGGCCGGGTGCTAGTGTCAGGTTCTGACTGACAAACCTTTGACTCCCTGCCGTTTGCCCGATCGGTATCGCCATGTTCAGATATGCCAAAGAATTGTTCTTAATTGTTTATTTGTTGATTTATTCCGAATATTACATTGATCGGTTAAATGCTATCGGCTTCAGTTTTTCTGTACTTCTTTTTGGCGCGATGTTTTTGGCGCTTACTTTGGCGTTATATCTAATGGCGTATATAAGGCAGACTCTCATTCGCCACGTGTTCGCATTGGCAATGTTTGTCTCGGCAGTGTTTTTCGATGTCTATACCCGGGTCACGGCGGATTACCTGACCTACAGCGGTTTCGTGTCATTGGTTTACTCCGGCGGTTTCATCCAGGAAGCGGCGTACCAGTACCGGGACGCGCTCCTGCGTGGCGTGCTCAGTGGTTTGCTGTTGCTGTTCGGCATCGGTCTGAAGCCCCGCCATGGGTTGGCGGTTCCCAACGCTTTGCGTGTGGCGGCGCCACTGTGTGGTGTGCTGCTGCTCAGTGCGGTGCTGTTTTTGCGTGCGGGTGAGGGCGCGCGCGGCTTGCCGATCATGTACACGCCGCTGGCCTACCTCAATCTGTTTGCCTATGAAGCGCTGCACAACACCGTCGGCCCGCGCGAACCAGTGACGCTGGCGCGTAACACTCAAGCCGTCGATCACGACATCGTGCTGATCATCGACGAAAGCATCTCCGGCAATTACCTCGACATCAACGCGCCGTTCGGTGTGCACAGCAACCTCAAACAGGCGCGTCCCGGCGTCGATGTCTTCAATTACGGCTACGCGGCGTCCATCGCCAATTGCAGCGCCGACACCAACGTGACCCTACGCTATGGCGGCACCCGCGCCGACTACATGCGCATCAACAGCACGCTGCCGTCGATTTGGCAGTACGCCAAGAAGGCCGGTCTGCGCACCGTGTACATCGACGCCCAGCGCACCGCCGGCAACCTGCAGAACCTGATGACCGAAACCGAGAAGAAGGACATCGACCAGTTCGTGCAATTCGACCAGACCAGCGTGCGCGATCGCGACATGGCGGCGGCAGCGAAGCTGATCGAATTGCTCAACGATGACCAGCCGGAGCTGGTGGTGATCAACAAGGTCGGCGCGCACTTCCCGGTGCATGACAAATACCCGGATGCGTTCATGGCCTACCGCCCGACCTTGCCGCGCGGGCAGTTCACCGAGGTGGCCGATACCGGCGAGCGCAACGGTTTCAATGGTCAGCCTGATGATTGGGTGTTGTACCGCAACGCCTACAAGAACACCGTGTTGTGGAATGTCGGCGAGTTCTTTGCGCGGGTCTTCGCTCAGGGCAATCTGAACAATGCGTTGCTGATCTATACGTCTGATCATGGCCAGGATTTGCATGAGCGCGGTAATCCGGGCTTGAACACTCACTGCGGTGGCGATCCAGTGGAGGAGGAAGGATTGGTGCCGCTGGTGGTGATTCAGGGCAGCGATCTGAAAACGCTGGACTGGTCGGCACAACTGGCGGCGAACAAGGATCGTTCCAGTCACTACAACATTTTCCCGACGCTGTTGCAGTTGATGGGCTATGACCTGACGGGGATCGAGGCTGTTTATGGCAAGCCACTGAGTGTCGCGACGGCGGATGAATTTACCTTCAACTACCGCTTCAATGCGCGGCTGGGGGCCAAGCCTGAGTGGAAGCACATTGATCTGGGCAGCATTGTCACGCCATCGCAGGCGCCGGCGAGTGTCGCGGCCGGTCAGTAAGTTTTGAGTTGGCAGGACTGGCCCCATCGCTGGCAAGCCAGCTCCCACAGTGTTTTAGGGTGAATTCAATATTTGTGAACAACCTCATTCCCTGTGGGAGCTGGCTTGCCAGCGATGAGGCCATAGAGTTCACCGCAAGATTCAGCTCTGTCACCGGCATCCGCTATCCTTGCCCCACACTGACCGATCAGGTGGCGGCATGCTTCGTGTTGAAAACGTCTTCAAAAGTTATCTCACCCCGCAAGGCCCATTGCCGGTGCTGCAAGGCGTCGACCTGACGCTGGAATCCGGCAGCAGCCTGGCACTGATGGGCGAATCCGGCAGTGGCAAAAGCACCTTGCTGCACCTGGTGGCCGGCCTCGACAAAGTCGACAGCGGCAGCATTCGCAGCGGCGAGCATCGATTGGAAACGATGAACGAGGCGCAACTGGCGAATTGGCGGCGCAGCGAAATCGGCCTGGTGTTCCAGCAGTTCAACCTGATCGGCAGCCTGCGCGTCGAAGACAATCTCGCTTTTCAGGCGCGCCTTGCCGGGCGTCATGAGCCGCGTTGGCAGGCGCATCTGGTGCAGCGTTTGGGCCTCGGCGATTTGCTCAAGCGTTATCCCGAGCAACTTTCCGGTGGTCAGCAGCAGCGGGTCGCGTTGGGCCGGGCGCTGGCCTCGCAGCCGAAATTGCTGTTGGCCGATGAGCCCACCGGTAGCCTCGACGAAGCCACCAGCGACGAAGTCCTGCGGTTGTTGCTGGAATTGCTCGATGACACGCCAACCACTTTGTTGATGGTCACCCACAGCCCGCGAGTCGCGGCCCGATTGGCGCAGCGAGTGGTGTTGTCCAGTGGACGGCTGACGTGATCGTCTTTGCGCAAACGCTACGCGCGTTGCTCAGCCATTGGCGGCGTCATCCGGTGCAGTTTTTCAGTGTGCTGACCGGGTTGTGGCTGGCGACCAGTCTGTTGACTGGCGTCGAAGCGTTGAACAGTCAGGCGCGCGACAGCTACGCGCGGGCCAGCCAATTGATCGGCGGTGAACCGCAGGCCAGTCTCAGCACACCGAACGGGGCGACTTTTGCGCAGCAATGGTTCGTTGATCTGCGTCGACAGGGCTGGCCGGTGTCACCACTGCTGCAGGGTCGGTTGCTGCTCAAGGGCCATGAAGATCAGCGCCTGCAACTGATGGGCATCGAGCCGGTGTCATTGCCGGCCGATTCCGCAGTGGCCGGGCAGGCGCTGCCGATTGAGCGTGTCGTCGAGTTTTTCACGCCGCCGGGCAGTACCTGGATTTCACCGGAAACCTTGCAAGCGCTGGGTCTGCGTGAAGGCGACACGCCGCAAACGGCGAATGGTCTGCGATTGCCGCCGTTGCTCGCGCAAAAGGACATGGCGCCCGGCCTATTGCTGGTGGACATCGGCGTCGCGCAAACCCTGCTGGAACAACCCGGACAATTGTCGCGGCTATTGCTGCCCAAGGATTTTCACGCCGAGTTGCCCGCCGCGTTCAAGGGGCAGTTGCAGCTCAAAAGCAGCGGCGAGGAAAACAATCTGGCGCGACTGACCGAGAGCTTTCACCTGAATCTCGATGCGTTGGGTTTTTTGTCGTTCATGGTTGGCTTGTTCATCGTCCACGCTGCTATCGGGCTGGCTCTTGAGCAACGGCGCGGTCTGCTGCGTACGCTGCGCGCCTGCGGCGTCAGCGCGCGGATGTTGATCTTGTGCTTGATCGTTGAGCTGGGTGTGCTGGCGCTGATCGGCGGATTGTTCGGCGTGATCAGCGGCTATTGGTTGGCCAGCGTGTTGCTGCCGGATGTCGCCGCCAGCCTGCGCGGATTGTACGGCGCCGAAGTGGCGGGGCAGCTGCGCCTCAGCCCCTGGTGGTGGTTCAGCGGCATCGGCTTGAGCCTGTTCGGCGCGTTGCTTGCCGGGGCCAACAGTCTGTTGCGCGCCGCCCGTTTGCCGTTGTTGGCCGTGGCGGATCCGCAAGCCTGGCATCAGCAATACGCGCGCTGGCTGCGCCGACAAGGTTGGCTGGCGGCGCTGTTGGCGATGATTGCGTTGGTTGCATTGATCTGGGGCGACAGTCTGGCCAGCGGTTTTGTCCTGATGGCCGGATTGCTGATCGGCGCAGCATTGGCGCTACCGGTGTTGCTCAGCGCGCTGTTGAATCAGTTGCTCGGACGCAGTCGCTCGGTGCTCGGTCAGTGGTTTCTTGCCGATTGCCGCCAGCAACTGCCGGCACTGAGTCTGGCGTTGATGGCATTGCTTTTGGCGCTCGCCGCCAATATTGGTGCGGGCAGCATGACCGCCGGTTTTCGCCAGACCTTCAACGACTGGCTCGAACAACGCCTGAGCGCCGAGCTGTATATCAACCCGAGTAATCCGGCGCAGTCGCGGGAAATGTACAGCTGGCTCAAGCAGCAGCCGAATGTTGCGGCGATTCTGCCCAACTGGCAGGTCGCGGTGACGTTGCAAGGCTGGCCGGCGGAAGTGTTCGGCATCATCGATCACGCGCATTATCGCCAGCACTGGCCGCTGCTTGATGCGATGGGCGACGATCCGTGGGCACATCTGGCCACGGATGATGCGGTGATGCTCAGCGAGCAAATCGCCCGGCGCCTGAAATTGCACGTGGGTGAAAATGTGGCGATTCCGACACCCAACGGCACTTGGTCGCCGCGCATCGTTGGCATCTATGCCGACTACGGCAATCCCAAGGGGCATTTGCTGGTCAGTATCCACCACCTGCTGCGCGGCTGGCCGCAACTGACGCCGAACCGTTTCAATCTGCGCATCGAACCGCAGAACATTCCGGCGTTGTTGAACAGCTTGCAGACGCGCTTTCAACTCGATGACAGCCGCATCGTCGATCAGGCGCGGCTCAAGGGCTGGTCGGTGCAGGTTTTCGAACGCACCTTTGCGGCCACGGCGGCTTTGAACAGTTTGACCCTGGCGGTGGCTGGCGTGGCGCTGTTCATCAGCCTGCTGACCCAGAGTCAAAGTCGCCTCGGCCAACTCGCACCGCTATGGGCGCTGGGCGTAACGCGACGGCAGTTGATGCTGCTCAATCTCGGGCAGACCTGGCTGCTGGCGGTGCTGACGCTGGTGCTGGCGTTGCCACTGGGGATCGCGCTGGCGTGGTGTCTGGACGCGGTGATCAACGTGCAAGCGTTTGGCTGGCGGCTGCCGTTACGGGTGTTTCCGTGGCAATTGCTGCAGTTGATGGGGTGGGCGTTGCTGGCGACGTTGCTGGCGTCGGCATGGCCGCTGTACTCGCTGTACCGCACGCAACCGGCTGATCTGCTGAGGACGTTTGCCCATGAGGATTAACCTCGTTGTGCTGATGGTTTTGTTGCTGCTCGGTGGTTGCGATCAATCGGTGCCGGAGCAAAAGGGCTTCGCCGGGATGGGCGATCAGGCGTTGGCGTTTACGCCGGTGGTGCCGGGTCGGGTGTTCAGTTTTCCGGCGGATCACGCTGCGCATGACGGTTTTCGCATTGAGTGGTGGTACGTCACCGCCAATCTCAAGGATCAGCAGGGCAATGAATTCGGCGTGCAGTGGACCTTGTTTCGCAGCGCTTTAAAACCTGTGGCGGAGACGGCAGGGTGGGGTAATCAGACGATCTGGCTGGGGCATGCGGCGGTGACTTCGAGCACGGTGCATCACGCCGCCGAACGTTACGCCCGAGGCGGGGTGGGGCAGGCGGGTGTGCAACTGGCGCCGTTCGAGGCGTGGATCGATGATTGGCGGTTTGCCAGTCAGGCGCAGGATCCCCTGAGCGACCTGCAACTCAGCGCTCGCGATAAGGATTTCGCCTATCAACTGCACCTGACTTCCAGCCGCCCGCTGGTGTTGCAGGGCGACAAGGGGTTCAGTCAGAAATCCGAAGAGGGGCAGGCGTCGTATTACTACAGCCAGCCGTTTTTCCAGGCCAGCGGAACGTTGCAGATCGACGGCCAGAGCTACACCGTCAGCGGCCCCGCGTGGCTCGATCGGGAATGGAGCAGCCAGCCACTGACCGCCAATCAAACCGGTTGGGACTGGTTCTCCCTGCACCTGGACAGCGGCGAACACGTGATGCTTTACCGCATGCGCCAGAAGGACGGCGCGCCGTATCTCACCGGTACCTGGATTGCTGCCGATGGCCACACGCAAACCCTGAATAGCTCGCAGATCCAGCTCAACCCGCAAGACACCGCGAAAGTCGCCAATCGGGCGATGCCGGTGAAATGGTCGATCAGCATCCCCGACAAACACCTCGATATCACCCTTGACGCGCTCAACCCCAATGCCTGGATGAACCTGCGCATTCCGTACTGGGAAGGCCCGGTGCACATCAGCGGCAGCCATCCCGGCCAGGGCTATCTGGAAATGACCGGGTACTGAAAAGTATCCACAAATCCCTGTAGGAGCTGCCGAAGGCTGCGATCTTTTGATTTTGCTTTTAAAAAACAAGATCAACAGATCGCAGCCTTCGGCAGCTCCTACAAAGGATCGGTTTGAACTCGGCCTGCTGTGTTGTCCTCTATAGAGAAACCTGTCGAGGATTTGCCATGAGCGACGACCTGCAACCCCCAGACATGACCACCTGGCAGCGTCTGTTTGATGACCGGACCTACTGGCAGCAATCCCCCGACGCGCATTATTTCGATCTGCAACGCATCGCCGATGACCTGCTCGGCCAGGGCGCCATCGATCTTGAGCAATGGCAGATCCTGCGCGCCAAAGCCGACGACCTGCACAAGGATTCCCCCGCGATCAACGTCACCCGTGAACTCGATGACCCCGAAGCCTGAGGACAGCCCCATGAAACCCATCACCCAAGGCGAACACCCCGACGAACCCCGGCCACCGGGCGAAACCGAACGCGACAACGACGCCCTGCGCCCCACCGACCCGAAACAGCGTGAAAACACTGGCAAAGGCACGCCCAGCGGCGAGTCCACCGCGCAGGACACCGCCAAACAACAGACCTCCTCGACACAAACCAAAGCCAAGCCCTGAACAGCGTCTATGCTCAGTGGCACGTTCGTCGCCGAAGCCAATTCGGCGCCGGGCGCTGCCATTCATCACAGGGAAAGTAATGCATATGAAGCTCGACGCACTGGCCAAGGCCATCACCCTCGCAACCGTACTGTCCGCCACCAGCTTCGGCGCCCTGGCTGCCGATATTCCGCTGTCCGCCACTGTTGAAGCCGATCAGGTCACCACCAAAGTGATCTCCGTCGATGCCGCCAACCATCAGGTTGTGCTCGAAGGTGCCGAAGGCAAGCCGGTTCATGTTCAACTCAGCGACAAGGCGAAAAACCTCGCCAATCTCAAGGCCGGCGATCAGGTCAACATCCAGGTACAGCGTTCCGTCGCCGCCTACCTCGATACCGATGTGGATAAAGGTCTGCCTGGCACCACCGAACGTACCGGTGAGCTGCGTAAGGCTCCGGGCAGCGATAACCCCGGCGGCGAAGCGTACCGTCAGGTTCAGGTGCAATTGAAAATCACCAAAATTGATTTGAAGACAAATCAGGTGACCCTGCAAAACCCGGCGGGCGTGTCGAAAGTTCTCGACGTGAAAAAGCCTGAAATCCAAGCCAAACTGAAAGATCTGAAAGAAGGGCAGAGCGTTATTGTCACTTACACCGATATCTTGAAAGTGACCAGTCAACACGAAAGTTGAGCTTTAACTCTACAAGATGACTGCTCTTGTACAGTTTTTGTATTAGAGTAGTCATACTATTAGTTTGGATTGACCTCATTGAAAGTTTCATGAAAGGAATCGTCGATAAATATCTATTAACGCTTTCGTACATAAATTTCATATTCAAGAATGAGGACATAAGCGCCAACTTCTATTAAAATCCTTCCCGTTCGCCCAGTGTCAGGGCTCTTTACCGGTGCATGGATTGCCAGGCCATTACACTGGGCGAACACCTCTTCGGAGTAGTTGTATACAATTTCTGCAAACAAAAAGGGCGACTTTAAAAGTCGCCCTTTTTGTTTGCGGTGGATTAAACCGAGATTTGCACGTCAGGCTTGCTGCTCTTGAAAGCGCTTCAGCGTCGCCTGATACATTTTCGTCCTGCGGTGATTTTTCCCGTAGGTGCCCGCCGCCGCGACGGTACCTGCCTGAATGTGATCCAGATAGCTGAAAATCTTGCGCGGTGATAGAAACTTGATGCCATAACCCAGGCTGCTCATTCGATCTTGCAACGTGTAGCCGGGCACAAGGTCATCCATGCAGAAGTGCAGGCCTTGGGACTTCATCAGGCGCGCATTCCACAATGTGCAGAAACTTTTCAGATGCGTTTCTTTGTACGGCCTTGGCATTTTCGAACGCATACCCAGACGCACTTTTGCTTTACGAACATAGTGCTTGCAGAAGCGCGAAGTTAGACGCCAAGTGTCACGAACAATCCCGCGATTGAGTTGTTCGACACAACCGACTGCAGCCATGTCCGGCGTTTTCGTGCACTCGCGCATCATCATGGCAAACACCTCTTTGTCGTAGACAAAGGTGTCGGTGTGCAACAGAAACAGATAATCGGTGTCGACTTTTTCCAGTGCCAGATCCAGCGCCTTGCCATGCGCAATATGCCCGGCTTCCTTGCCCGGCGAAGGCCGTTCGATCAAGTTGATCCAGTCGAGCGTGCGCAAGTAATCCAGACTGGCATCCGCCGAATCGTTATCCACCACCCACACCGGAATGCGTTGCTCCTGAACGTGCTCACGCAAAAGCTCAAGGCACATTCGGGTGATGTCCGGGGTTTTGTAATTTACCAAGACAAGGCTGAAATTCGACGCTGGCTGGGTTGGTAAATCAAACGCTTTCATGTCGGAAGGGCTCATCTGCGATTCAAAGGCAACAGGGTTTCTTGGCCGCGATCGTAGCGAGGCAACCTTAGTCGAACCTTAATTTGCGGATGTGACGGTAGATGTATGCCGAAGGGAGACCGCTGGTCTTATGAAATGCATGGGGTGCTGCCGGTCATTACCGGATAAAATGCGCGCCCCTCTCACGGATCAAGGAAGAAACGGCGATCGCCGTTGTGTCACGGATGAAACCACTCTCCCTCTACCACCCAGCCCTCTACTGGCTGCGCGTGTGGCAAAAAAGACTGTTCCGCCAGATCGCCTGGCGCTGTTCCAGCAAACGCTATGCACGTCCCCTCGCCACGGCCGAGCGTCTGCCGTTCCGCTACCTCAAACACACCTCGAAACTCATCCGCAAACTCGGCGACTCCGACCTCGCCCTGCAACACAATAAAGTCATCAACCTCAAACTCGCCGTCGCCGCCATCGACGGCGTCATCATCGCCCCCGGCGAACACTTCTCCTTCTGCCGCCTAGTCGGCCGCCCGACGTTGAAACGCGGCTACGTTGAAGGCATGGAACTGTCTTTCGGCGAGGCACGACGCGGGGTAGGCGGTGGCATTTGCCAACTGAGCAACCTGATCCACTGGATGGCGATTCATTCACCGCTGGTGGTGGTCGAACGCTCCAACCACAGCTTCGACCCGTTTCCGGATGAGGGGCGGGTGCTACCGTTCGGGTCCGGGGCGGCGATTTTCTACAACTACGTTGATCTGGTGCTACATAACCCGACGGATCGGAGCTTTCAGCTGAAGTTGAACGTCGGCGAAACACAACTCGAGGGGGAGTTGTTGTGTGATCGGGTGAGGGAGTATCGGTATCACGTATTCCAGGAGGCGCATCGGTTTGTGCGGGAGGGCGCGCGGGTGTATCGGGAGAATGAGATTTGGCGAGAGGTGCGGGAGAAGGGGCAGGTTGGGGAGTTGGTCGAGAGGGTGAGGTTGTATCGGAATCGGGTGGTGGTTAAGTACGACGTGGACGAGCGGATGTTCGAAGCGAGCTAGTATTTTCCGCAAGGTTTTCGTTGGATTTTTTAAGCCACAAGGAAGTAACAAATGATCAACCGTTTCAAAACTGTCGGTATGGCGAGCACTGCGCTTTTTTCAATGTTCATCGCCTTTAATACGTGGGCGCAAGCGCCGCGTGATTACTACGACGGTATGAAGGCAGGGAAGTGCGCGCCAAATTCTGAGCGGCTGCATGAACAAGCGGTCGCAGGTGATCTTGACGCGCAGACGCAGTTTGGCAAAGCCATTCAAGAGAACCTCTGCGGGGTGGTTGAGCAGTGGTCTCCGGGCATGCCGGAAGTGTGGTTTCGCAAAGCTGCAGAGCAAGGTAATGCTGAAGCGCAAGTCGGATTGGCTGAGGAACTTCGTTGGGATCGAAGCGTTGAGGGTGAAGACGCAAGTGTTTACTGGGATTTGAAAGCTGCGGAACAAGGTAACGCCAAAGCCCAGTTCAGTTTGGCGCAGATATACCATCGCGGTGGCCGATCGATCAAAAATCTCAAGGACATGGACAAAGCATTAGCGTACTACCACCAATCCGCCGAAGGTGGGTATCCCTCAGCCTACATGCTGCTGGCAAGCCTCTATGAGAAGGGTGACGGAGTTACACAGGACGATGTTGTTGCCGCTCAGTGGTATCGCAAACTTGCTGAAACCGGTGACGATTACGGACAGCTGAACCTCGCGGAGATGATTGCCGCAGGACGAGGTGTGGACAAGGATGAAGCGCTGGCATTTTCCTGGTTTGGCAAGTCGGCCGCGCTCGGCAATAAGTACGCGCAGTATGAAATGGCGCAAATGCTTGAACAGGGGCGAGGCACCGTAAAAAACCAACGTGAAGCGGCCAAGCTTTACCGCAAGTCTGCGGATGCCGATTTTGGCAACGCGCAGTTGGCGCTTGGGAAAATGTACGCGGAAGGACGTGGCGGTTTGCCAAAAAGCAAATCCAAGGCCGAGTACTGGATGCTCAAAGCCAACGAACGCCGTGCTCCGGGAGCGGAGGAAGCGTTGGAAAAGCTTTGATTTGCAAAGGAAAGGTTTCTTGATTTGAAAGAGGGCGATCATGGGATCGCCCTTTTTTTATTTGGATAAATCAGACTTCTTGTCGCCAAGCAGAGAGTGTGATCACTGTGCCTTCGTCTTTTCTATTACTGATTTCAATCTTGTAGGTGCCGCCACCAATATAGCCTTCAACGAGTGCCTTTCTCTGGTTGCCGCTGATTTCGGCATCCTTCGCATGCTGCTGATAGAAGTCGATGACGTCTGCGTACTCTGTAAAAGTCCGGAGAATGACTTCGAACTCATGTCGTGGACGGCCGGCTATTTTGTCCCAATCACCTTCAATCGGCGTGCCCTCCATCCCCGGCGTCGTGAAAACACCGTGGGCGCCAGCACCTATCAGGTGAGCCCGCTGCGGAAGCATCGCCAGCATGGCTTTGGGAAAGTCGGAAGGTAACTGTGCCGCTGTCCACGCTCCCTGTTCCGGTTTGGTTGCAGCGTATTCAACGCTGGCAATTTTCTGCGCGTTGGCTCGGCGTTCCGGATCATCACTTTCCGCCCATATCGCCATCATCGGAGGCAGTTGTTTACTCCAGCCTATCAAAGATTCGGCATCAGCTTGTTTAGCGCCTTGCGGTTGGAAAATGGTCAGCACGGTTTGCGGGGCATCATTACAGGTCAAAGCCTCCTCACGCGACTTGACCGTGCAGTGGCCATTGACCAGCCCGACAGCGACCAACTGGCCCTTGTCGTTAAGCAACAATGCGCCGCGCTCAAACCCATTGTTGCCATCATCCATGGCAGTAATCATTTTGCTGCCGGCAGGCACACCGTCCGCAAACGTCGACATTTCCGAATCAAGCGCTTCCAGAACTTGCTGCACAATCATTGTGTTGTCGTTGGTATAGCTACCGGTCTGATAGCCAAAAAAATCAACCAGTGCAGAGCGCACCGCGGGATCCTGATTGAGCTTTGGCGCGCGTTCTGCGGCGGGTTCGTTTGAAAGTAACAGGGCAGTGGTGCCGTCGGGGCGTTGTTCGGAGCGAAGGGACAGTGCATTCGCATTGAGGGAGAAGGTGAGGGCGAGGAGGATGGAAAATGGGCGATTCAGGCGTTTCAAGGCTACAGTCCTTTGATTGTTCAGTCCGGGGGAGTAGAGGTTAAACAACGAGATTTCTCAGGGGCTGCCTGCGGTTCTCTCGTTTTTTCTAAAGCAAATACCAGGCTTGTCGGGATTAAAGTTTTTAGTCCTCGTTGAGCCACTCGGCATTTTGCACCATGGCTTCTTCTAGCCACTTATCGAAGCTAGCGTAGGTGGCGTGAAGTTCCCAGCCCTCTGACGCATAAGCATGAATTATCAACACGTGGGGCTGCCCAGAAAGATCCTCTCCATCAAAACACGCGATGTCATCATTCGCGTTGAATTTGGCGAATGGGATCAATGTGCGTTTTGGATAAAGCCGTTTGAGTGTTTTGTACCAGTTGCTGATTGTACCTTCGTTGTATACCAGCAGCCACCAAGGCTCGATGTCTGTTTCTGGTTCAATGGATGCAAAATGCAGGAAGTTTGTAGGGTATGGGTAGGCTGGTAGGCCTTCGATGTTAAGATGGATTTGCATAAGTAATTAATCAGGAGAAAACCACGTTTAGAACGCGGAAAGATTGATGGCCGTTCGGGGTAGACCACCGTCAGACAAAATAAATCTGTCCCCTTTTTTGTATTGTCTCTTTGTCTCTTTGTCTCTTGTGGTCCCCTTTTTACAGTGGGTTCCGTCGAAAGAATTAGAGGCTCTCTATGTTATTCAGGGACAGACCACTTTCAGACAAAATAAAACGTGGTCTGCTCCCCGTTTACAGCTTTACTATTTCAGTTGGTAACTAAATTTCTCATCCAGTCCAAAGTTTTCATCTTGAGTTTTGACTCGATCAAGAATAATTAATATTTTTCTATATGAGTCGCCCATTCGTTCTTCTGAATGTTTTGATTTTGTCCAAATTAATTCAATTGGGCGCTCTACATCGGTGCTGAGTAGATCCCAAAGCGCATTAAGATTATTTCCATAGTATTGAGTAACAGAAAAAGCAGACGCTATCCGCTTATGGAACTCTTGCTCAGATGAGATGGACAATCCATCAAGCTCAACTATCATTTTGATTTACTTCCACTTTCCAATAGGGGTAACAGTTTCGTAATGATCACTAGTTATGTAAAGGAGTCCGTCATCTGAGTAGAGTAGGCTGGTCCCCGGCTGATTGCTCCGCGACATCGTGTTATTGAGACCGACGTCAGCTTCATACCAGGTTCGGCCGGGGGCTGAAGGAAGTACGTTTGTATCGTTGTAAAAAACATCACCGCCTAGCTGCCCGCCAGGAACGCTATTGTTGACTGCTTTACCTTTTTTCCATCCGCTTTGTGTTGCCTGAGCTTTTGTAACGTAATTTGGGGGAAGATCACCAGTAATGGTACAGGGACAGACCACGTTAAATAGCGAGAAAGAGGAGAGTTTCCAAAGGGCAGATTATAGATGCAAAAAAAAGAAACCGTGGTCTGTCCGCCGTTTACGCATTGGTAGGCGTTGGCAGATTTCACGTAGACACGATTGTTTTCCTGCTTGGATTACACCATCACTTCGATGCCAGTTGAGCCCTGCCTGCTGGTGTAATACCGAACTCGAGTTGGTCAAAATATTATTGTATCTACGTTGCCAATGTGTGCTGTTAATTTTTCACGGAAATCCGTTTCGCTGGTGAAGTTAGTGTTGTCAATCATGTTAAGGAACCAAGTCGCGTCTAAAGCTGTGAATATTTCAAGCCATTCTGGTCTTTTAGCTTTCGAATCAGGCATGTCGTTCGCGGCAAAGCCGTGGCCTTTGCCTTCGGATAAATAAAGATAGTTATCTGCGAAGGAGTAGCCTATAACCTTTGGCCAGTTTGAGCTATGCGGGAGGTTTGGCTCCATATCCTTACTAGCAATCACATGAAAAGTTCTCATTTTTTTTCCGGAAGTACGTCGAGTTTGTAGAAGTTTACTTTTTGCCTATCTAGATGGAGTTGTTGTGCTCCGCCATCGCCATATTTTCCAGATTACCTTCAGAAAAAGAAAACGTGGTCTGTCCCCGATACAATTGGTATTTAATCATGGTTCTTGGTTTTTTTTAGTAGGCTTGCAAGCTCTGGATAAGAATCCACCTCTTCCGGTGGAAGTAGATCTATGATTTTTTGTATTTTCCCCGCGTATTCTTGTTCAATCGCTGCTTCTGTCCAGTCTAATTCCGATGCCGCAGCGATAGTTACCTCGGGAAAATTCGAGTCAAGGAGTGCTTTTAAAATCTCTATTGCATCATGAGATCGTAGTTCTCCGAGCGCAGCAGTACTTCGTTCTTGCCAATACTCCTCTTTTGAAAGAATAGTTTCTCGAAGAAGTTTCCAGTCTTCGGAGTCAAATTTTCGCAAAACCCCCTGGGCTACCTGCTCGGTAATGTACTCATTCCAATTCGAGTCTTCATTCTGGCCAAGCCAGTAATTGTATTCATCGTAAGTCTTGCTAGTCATTTTTTATCTCTACTTAGATCGGTGGTGACATAGGTGCGTCGCCCGCCGGGAATGAAGATGTCACGACGCCATTGTCTTTCAACACCTGCCACTGAACACCATCAACCGTTTTGGTGTGTAGAGTGGTCGTAACTCCGTCAACATCGCGCATGAGTACACCCGGTGTTGCGGCTACTTCATCCGTAACCCAAAGTATCTTATCGTTACTCCAAGTTTCCGGCGCTAGTGTGTGTTTCCCTCCTTTTTTGGCCGACATGCCGACGGTACCGTCTTTTCGTTCAAGAATCATTTTGAAATCTTCGACTTTTATCGTGCCGTCCGGGTTTTTCTGCAATACGGTCATCTGGTGCTTAGGGGACTTCAGTACTTCAGAGGAGTGTCCGCCAATTGGTTTATTACTGTTCGGACTACGTGTGCCGAACAGAATCTTGTCTTGCATCTGGGCGGGCAGTGCTCCAGCGTATGGGCGATTATATGGATCAGGTGGTGCTCGACCTTCGTCGTGTTCAGCCTTTTCCGAATCATCCGCCTTCTTACCTTTAGTTTCATCTCCAGGCGGGCAAGAATTCAACCCCAACGGATCCACCCACCCCGTAGGGTTCGGCACGTACTGGTAGCTATTCAACCCACCCGCAAGTTTGATCGGATCCGGCGTCAAAAACCGTCCAGTCCCCGGATTGTAGTAGCGGTGGCGGTTGTAATGTAACCCCGTCTCGGCATCGAAATACTGACCCTGGAACCGCAACGGGTTATCGATCTCGCTGACGTCCAGCGCAGCGAGATTACCGTAGGCTCGGTACTTCGCCGACCACATGATCTCACCGCTGTAATCGGTGAGTTCCTGCGGTGTGCCGAGGTGGTCGAGTTGATAGTAAAACGGCGTAGCCTTGCGCGGGCCTTCGCCATCGAGCATCGCCAGTGGACGGAAGCTGCCCGGTTCGTAGATGTAGCTGCGATAGCGGTTTTCAGCGCTTTCTGCGATCAGGCGTTCACCTTGCCAGAGGAATTCGGTGGTGTGCCCGTCGACGGTTTTTTCGATACGGCGGCCAAAGGCGTCGTATTTGTAGCTCGCGATGCTTCCACCCGGCAGGCTGACACCGACGAGGCGGTGCTGACAGTCGTAGCGGTATTCGGTGACGAGTTTCTGGCCGGCGCCGCGACGCTCGCGAATCAGATTGCCGTAGGTGTCATAGTCGTAATGGCGGTCACCCTGCATCAGCAGGCGGTTGCCTTTGACGTTAGCCAAATTGGCTACGGGCAGGTCATTCTGACCGAGGAGGTTGCCTGCTGGATCGTGGGCGAAGCTTTCCGGTGTCGCACCACGCACACTGATCAGTCGATCCAACGGGTCGTAGTGATAGCTGCGATTACCTTTGCGGGTGTCATCTACGCCGGCTAGGTTGCCATTCGCGTCGTAGTTGTAGCGTCGCTGGAATAGATTTTTGTCGCGTTGGCTAACGCTATGCGCTTGCAGGCGACCTTGTTCGTCGTACTGCTACTGGCTTAGGAGCAAACCCTTTTGTCGCTGTTGCTCGCGACCGGCGCTGAACTGGTGAGAGGTTAAGCGTGAGCCGTTCAGGTCGATGTTGCTCAGGTGTCCGCCGGGTAGATGACGGTAATCGAGTGTGCTGCCATCTGGAAGGCGGCTGTGGCTCAGTTGGCCGACGCTGTCGTATTCGTAACGTGTAGTGCCCCAGCCCTAGTGTTCGGTGATCAGGCGGTCCTGCACGTCGTATTCGTACGCGAGCGGCCAGTTGCCGTCGTCGAAGTTTACCAGGCGCCCCAATGCGTCGTAGCTGTAGTGGATTTCTTCGCCGTCTGGCAAGGTTTTGACCAGCAGACGTCCGGACGCATCGCGCTGGCCTTCGCGGTCCCAGTGGAACTGCACTTTGACGCGGCCGTACTCGTCGCAATGGATCTCTTCGCCTTTCGGGCCGGTAACCATCAATCCAAGCAGTTGCTGTGAATCGCCCCGACTGATCATAAAGTGGTGCATTCGGGATCTCCGGGGATAGGAGCGAATTTCATTTTGGCTGTTATCGCGCGTAATGCCGTCAGAGAGTTGGCATTGGCTAGATCTTCGTCGGTCAATATCAAAAGAGCCATGAGGCCACAAAATCAGGGGGGGCACCCCGAATCCAAGCTTGGAGAATGCCCCCTCTAACTGAATGTGTACTTTTTTGTGATTTCTAAAAATTAAACTCGGCGCTGACTATTCCGTCGTCATCTTTCGAATCGGTCTCATCATTGTCAGGTGTGAGCTGCTCGAAAAAACTAGTAAAGGACGGCGCAATTAGAAATAGTGATGATGCATCATCTTTTGCTTCGTGATACCAGTAATATACTTCTTCTGTGTTTTTGTTAATGCAAAATTGATCTCCTCCACCTGACTCACCAAAAGTATAGAGTTCACCGCGTATTTGGTTCGCATACATTTCATTTTTGTAGTAGATGTTATTTGAATCCGGGGCTAGTCCGTATATTACATCTAAGAATACGAAGCCATCTTGGTCGCCGATAGGCATCTTTTTAGGGGTTTTGAATTTTGCCCCATTGGAAAAGACAATGGCTGTCTTGAATCTATCAAGCAGCTGATTCAAGCTTTCAGAAATTTTAATATCGTCTGGCAAACAATTGCTGGGCCGTTTTGTCTCGAAAGACATCGACTCGGCGCCGAGCTCGTTTAAAATCTTGTCATATGACATAACTAATTCCTCATGTCCGAAGCAGAGCCGATATGGGGGGTATTTCCATGTAGGACTGTTGGTATTAACTGAATGGTCTCTTTGTCAAGATGATGTGGTGTGAGCCCGGCTTTTCGTAGCAGTAGTTTAGCAGCATTGGCGCTTCTCAGGCCTCGATCCTTTTTCAGTCTTTTGTATACTTGTTTGAAATCTTTATCTGTTCCATTTAGTACACCAGGTTTGAATTTGACAGTACCTTTGGACCACTGTGAAAAGTCGGGACGACCGTTAACGAAAGGAATAGGCTCCCCTTTGGTTACTTCGTTGACCTCAGGAATGTCTGAGTACCAAGGGCTTTCCCCCGGTTTTCCTTTTCCGTCGGGCCCCCAGCGACCTTGGTTCCTTGGGAGTCGGGTGCGGGAGGATTTGCCTCTGATGCTCCTGGGCACTCGTCTAAACCTAACGGGTCCACCCAGCCAGTTGGATTATGGACATATTTATAATTATTCAGCCCCCCGCCAGTTTGATCGGATCCGGGGTCAAAAATCGTCCAGTGTTCGGATTGTAGTAGCGATGGCGATTGTAATTTAGACCTGTCTCGGCATCGAAATACTGACCCTGGAACCGTAAAGGGTTATCGATTTCACTGACTTCCAATACCGCGAGGTTGCCGTAAGCTCGGTATTTGGCCGACCACATGATTTCGCCGCTGTAGTCGGTGAGTTCCTGTGGGGGGCCGAGATGGTCGAGTTGGTAATAGAACGGTATAGCCCTGAGCGGGCCTTCGCCGTCGAGCATCGCCAATGGTCGGAAGGTACCCGGTTCGTAGATGTAGCTGCGATAGCGGTTTTCAGCGCTTTCCGCGATGGGGCGTTCGCCTTGCCACAGGAACTCGGTGGTGTGGTCGTCGACGGTTTTCTCAATACGACGGCCGAAGGCGTCGTACTTGTAGAAAATAAATCTGTCCCCTTTTTGTCGCTGTTCTACGGGCGGAAGTTGGTCGGGTAAGCGTTCGCTTCTGGCCGGAAGTGTACGATCGGGAGCGGCAGTTAACCGCCAAAAGCAAGCGCCTGTGAATGGCCGCAATCGGCTGAACCGAGATGCCTACCCCGAAAGGGCTAGACCCTTCCCGAGGAAATAGAAAGTTCGGCTCGCCAGAAATTTTTTTAGGTCGCAACTCCGCGGTCTGCGCCTGGCTTGAACATGAGAGATTCGTCTTCTTGTCTAGCTTTACAGCGCTCTACAAATATCAGCGCTGCGGACGGATCTTTAAGAAAGAGTTCGTATGACTCTCTGCTTATTTCGTAATACTCGTCATAGTCAACCAAGCGGTTGCTAACAGGGATAGAGACATAATACTTCCCACTGGCGGCTTCTATTCCTAAAGTGAATCGCTCGTCTGTATTGACAAAAGTGTCATTGAATTTCATGATTTCCCTCTATAGCGACAGTGGTGATATTTCAAGTTTCGGTGCAATGGGGCCTTTAGCGTCGACTATTGCTTCACTGTTTCCATTTGGCAACCTTCCACCCGGAATCCATAGGTCGTTAGCGCCGGCTTCATTTCCTGATGGAATTCTTAATTGAAGTTCCCTTGGGTTAGTGATGTCCACGCGCAATAATTGATTGTTGCTAAGAAAGCCAGGTTTAAGACCAAAGGAACTCTCAAAGAACAGAAAAGGGGACGGAAGCTCATAAAGTGCAGATTGCCTTCAGAAAAAGAAAACGTGGTTTGTCCCCCGTTTACGGTGCAATTATCCATATAGTAAGGGTGTCGTCAGGTGCTTGTCTTTGACATCGACGAGGCTAGTCACGAGCATTTAGGGTTGACGGGTAAAGGTCATCCGATGGGCACTTAGGGAAGTAAAAACTTCAATCTTTATCGGTTGCGTCTCATGTGCCCTAATCTTTATATTCAAACTGACCTCGATATGTAAATTCGATGCCTCGTAATATGTAGGCTGTGGTTTTTCCTTTATAAGCACAATCATAAATTGTAATAACAGTGTTTATTTTTTCAGGTGAGGTAGAGAGGTTTTTCTTTTTTATTTCAGCGATGATATCGGAGTCATAAGAAAAATCCTCGATTGCTTTTTCCAAATTTTTAGTTGGCTCTACGATATCAGCTTCAATAAAGTCGTCGTCAATAAAGCCCAGAGAAAATGCATTGCTGAACTCCGATCCTAGAGATTCTCCATCGTCAGAATAGGCAGGCGTCACTATTTCCCGAAGAGTGGATTGCTGCCAGTCGGCGTTTGCAGTCCAAATTGATACTGTTTTTTTATTACTCATCTTTTTCTCCTCAATTTTTAAGGCCAGATGGGAGAGCGTCAACTCCACCTTCTAACCTCCGACCCGGCCACTCATTGAGGGAAAAAAGGGGACAGATTTATTTTCATTTTTTAGAAAATAAATCTGTCCCCTTTTTGTCTTGTATTCTTTACAAGACTGTTGCACGAAATACTTATCTTAGGCATGTCAAAATTTCTCTGGAACATGCCGGTAAAAAGGGGGCAGATTATTTTTAATGGCTTTGGTTGATACATTTAAAAATAAATCTATCTTTTCATCTGCCCACTATTATCGATATTTGTGCTGGGCCTATTGTTTAGGCTATTTTAATGAAGCTATCGTTATTAAAATAAAATATGAACGCTTTGTAGGCAGTATCCATATCATATGAGGCGGTCTGTTCTTTTAGGTTTTTTATTATGGACGATAGGTCGTCGCAGAGTAAAACATAACGATAGCCTATTTTTGATAGCTCTGTCGGATTATCATCAGCGTCGTAGTCTTCAAAGGTGTCTGGGTTTTCGATTATTGCTTCGCAATTCAAACCCCACTCTTCTTTGTTTTTTGGTAAATACAATGCGTCTTCCCAATTTAGGTTTTCTGCATCAGAGAGAACATTAATAAATTTTGTTTTTTTCATTTGATCCACCATTTATTTTCGGCCGCCTCCCCAGAGCTCCATCCCACCTTTCTGGCCTGGATGTAGAACATCAGCAACTACCCCTCCGGATCTGTGTTGCGCCGTAGGGATGAGCTGCAAAATCCCTTCACGGTAGGCATCATGATGCCAGGTTAGTAGAGGATGTGGCTTTGACCTTGCGTGAGCGCCCTTCGGGCCAGGGCTGACTTTATCAAAAATGCCAGGATACAACGTTTCCATATGATCTTTGTAAACAGGATCATTATTCATAGTGTTGTAGAGCTGTTTATTGCCTTCCTGAAAGTGTGAAAGATCGCTTCTTCCAGGATAGTGAACGTCTTTTTCCAATGTGGCCTCATAAGCGACGCTATAGTGAGGGCTGGATTTAGGGCGGCCACTCGCATCCACAACAGGAGGTTCACACTCGATAGCCGTTAATCCCAACGGATCCACCCATCCCGTAGGGTTAGGCACATACTGATAGTTGTTCAAACCACCTGCAAGCTTGATCGGATCCGGTGTCAGAAACCGCCCGGTGCTGGGATTGTAGTAGCGGTGCCGGTTGTAATGTAACCCGGTCTCCGCATCGAAATACTGACCCTGAAAGCGCAGAGGGTTGTCGATTTCGGCGATGTCCAAGGTGGCCAGATTGCCATAGGCACGGTATTTCGCCGACCACATGATTTCGCCGCTGTAGTCGGTGAGTTCTTGAGGTGTGCCGAGGTGGTCAAGTTGGAAATAGTACGGGGTTGCCTTGACGGGGCCTTCGCCGTCGAGCATTGCCAATGGGCGGAAGCTGCCAGGCTCGTAGATGTAGGTGCGATAGCGATTCTCGGCACTTTCGGCGATCAGGCGTTCACCTTGCCAGAGAAACTCTGTGGTCTGACCATCGACGGTCTTCTCAATGCGACGACCAAAGGCGTCGTACTTGTAGCTTGCGGTGCTGCCACCGGGCAGCGAGACGCCAATCAGGCGATGCTGGCAGTCGTAGCGATATTCGGTGACCAGTTGCTGGCCGGTACCACGGCGTTCGCGACTAAGGTTGCCGTAGGCGTCGTAGTCGTAATGCCGGTCGCCTTGCATAAGCAGGCGATTGCCTTTTACGTTGGCGAGGTTCGCAGTTGGCAGATCGTTTTGACCGAGCAAGTTGCCGGCCGGGTCATGAGCGAAGGTTTCGGGGGTGGCGCCGCGAACTCTGACCAGACGATCCAGTGGATCATAGTGGTAGCTGCGGTTTCCTTTGCGGCTGTCATCGATGCCGGCCAGGTTGCCGTTTGCATCGTAGGCGTAGCGGCGCTGGAACAGATTGCGATTCTGCTGACCTACGGTGTGCGCTTGAAGCCTTCCCTGTTCGTCGTACTGATATTGGCTGAGCAGCACGCCTTGTTGGCGCTGCTGTTCACGGCCAGCGTCGAACTGGTGCGTAGTCAGGCGCGAACCGTTGAGGTCGATGCTGCTCAGCCGACCGCCGGACAAGTGGCGGTAATCGAGTGTGCTGCCATCCGGCAGGCGGCAGTGATTGAGTTGGCCGACGCTGTCGTACTCGTACCGCGTGGTGCCCCAACCTTGGTGCTCAGTGGTGAGACGATCTTGTACGTCGTACTCATAGGCGAGGGGCCAGTGGCCGTCGTCGACGTTTACCAGGCGACCCAGGGCATCGTAGCTGTAATGGATTTCTTCGCCATCAGCGAGGGTTTTGACCAGCAGGCGACCAGAGGCATCGCGCTGATACTCGGTCACCAATTCACTGCCGTCGTCACCAAACTCGGTTTTCTTCAACAGTTTGCCGTTGAGGTCGTACTCATAAGCGGTACGGCGTCCGTCGAAACCGGTTTCCTGCTGGATCAGCCCGTTCGAGTAGTAATCCAGCTGATAGTGTTCGCCGCGTTCGTTTTCGATGTCGGTGAGCAGCAGACGCGAATTATCGTAGCGATAGCGCAGTTGGCTGCCGTCCGGGTTGATGCGACGGCTGACTAGATGCAGGTTATCGGCATACTCGTAACGGGTTACGCGGCCCAGTTCGTCGCGTTCAGCAGTGACGCGGCCGTATGGGTTGTAGGTGAACGCACGGGTAGCGCCGCCGGGCAGCGTGATCTGTGCCAGACGGTTAGCCGCATCCCACTGGTAGTGGGTGATTGCACCCGTTTCAGCCTGACGTGTGATCTGGCGACCGAGCGCATCGTAGCGGTATTTGCGCTGGCCGCCGTCCGGCAGGCGCTCCTCCAGCAATTGGCCGAGATTGTTCCAGCCCAGTTGGTGGCGGCTGCCGTCGGGATGGCGGATCTCCAGCAGGCGTCCTTGGCGATCATAGGTGTAATGCGTCGAGTTGCCGTCCGGGTCGACTTGCTCAGTGATGTCACCCTGATCGTTACGCCAGTAGATCCATTTGGCGGTACCGCGATTCACCACACGGACAAAGCCCTTGTAGTACTCGTAGGTGGTCGGCGCGTCTTCTGGCGGGATCACCGCGATCAAACGGCCGGCCTCGTTGTACTGATATTCAGTGACCGCACCCATCGGGTCTTTTTCGGCGAACAGTCGGCCTTTGTCGTCATAGGCTTTTAAGTGCTCGGCACCATCCGGATCAACTTTGGCGACGAGTCGCGCCTTGTCGTCGTGGGTATAGATCTCTTCGCTGCCATCGGCGTTGGTAACGGTGACGCTGCCTTTGTCATCCCACGCATAGTGCGCATCCATCTGAGAGAAACTGGCCCAGTGATGGATGCAACGTGCGGACTTGCCTTCCTTTTCCCACTCCCAGTAGAAGCTTGCGCCTCCGGCGAGCTGCCGCTCAAGAATGACGTTCTGTTCGTTGTAGGCATAACGCTCGGACTCTCCCAGAGCGTTTGTGGCTTTGATCAACCGATGTTGAGCATCGTACTCATAGGTGGTCAGCGTCTGAACGGTGTTCCAGGCGTCTTCGAGATTGTCCGCTGGAATAAACTGCTGATAGTCGATGGCGACAATATGCTTGCGGTCGTACCGCACAAGCAATGCACGACCAGCCCCGTTATCCACGCGCTTGATTCGACCATGGATGTCACGGGTGATGTGCAGGCGATTGTCGTAGTTGTCGCTGATGGCGATCAACGTCGCGCCTTTGCTGTTGAAGCGGAAGTGATAGAACTGCGGCTTTTCGCCGGCTTGAGTCAGTACGAGTTCGGACGGATCGTCGCCAATGAAAATCGCGGCTTCTGAAAGGCTGTTCGTGATTGCCGGGCGCTGTACGCTGGGCAGCGGAAAAGTGGTGACCCGGTTTTCGTGATCGGTCCACACGACCTCGTCGCCATTGATGTCCACCCGCTGAGCGAGAGCGTGACTCCATCCATAGCCTAGACCGCAGTCGATTTCAGCCGCGCTGGTTCGGTAGAGACGAGTCCAGATGAACGGCAGCAAGCCACCCAGTTCACCATCGGTAATCGTCAACAATTCCTCGCCAGTAACCATCGATACGGGGCAATTGTTAGTACAGGTTTTTTTCGCACTGGTTGCACTTTTATCGTCCGGGGTTTTCGACTGCGTAGATACGTCGTCGAGTTTTTCCTCCGGCTGGAGCGTATGTTTGTTTTGTTTCTTGTCGCGTGGAAATGAGGAGGCGTCCTTAACCTCTTGCTTCGGAGTGTCCGCCGTTTTGGGCAGCGGACTCTGAGCAGGCTTTTGCGCCACCTGACTATGCGAAGCTTCCTTCGCTGACTGCGGTTTAGGCGCTTCGGCGACGGCCTCATCGATCTTCAATGCGGCTGTTTTGGCCGGCTTCATTGGCACATTCTTAGCGCTAACGATAATTGGCTTCGACACTTCCGCATGGGCGGGCAAAGCGTGCTTGTTGCTGAGTGTCATCAGGGTAGAGGCGAGGTCCTCAAGGTACTTGACCGCTTCTCCCGATTTGATGGTGGAGAGGACTTTGGTGCCTGCTCTAACGGCCAACCCAGCGCCACCTGTCAGGCAGATGCCCACTAGGACGTTGATCAGGAATTCCGAGGCAATCGCAGTTACTACGTCAACTACGACTTGGGGAGGCAGCATGCCCACCCAAGCCACAATGGCTGAGATATAGATAAACATCAGGGGTTCGTCGCTGAGTATCAGCAATCCTGAAGCGATCGATTCCTTGGAGGCTGCATAGAGTTTGTCGATCTCGACGTCCGACAAGTATTTTTTCAGCTTTTCGTAATTTTTCCTCGGATTGGCGAGTAGCTCGAACAGGCTTTTGATGTCATCCCACAGCTGCAACAGAGCCTTTTCAAACCCCTCGAAGGCTCGTTTGAGCAAAATCACGGAACGCCCGGCACGATCCGCTGCAGAGTAACTGGCCCATTGCGGCTTGAACTTGCTCGACCATTCGCTCTGCAACCAGCCATCAAGCTTGCCGATAACGCCTTGATAGGAGTCATAGAGCGCCTTGACGTCGCTCTGGGATACGTTGGGGAAAAAAGTGATGCGGTAAGTCTGACCTCTCTTGGCCCCCTCGATCACTTTGATGCCGCTGGGTCCGATCGTGGTTTCGATGACCGGACCGGTAACGTCGTCGTAAAAGGTACCTTTGGTAACCGGTTCCAGTTTGACTGGCGTGTTGCCAATCGGCACAAAGCGCGCGGACTCGAACATATGAATCAGCGTGAAATCACCTACCAACGGGCACGTGGCGTAGGTCTTTACCGCACCTGTTTCGGTTTTCCGTTCGGTGATGCTGACTTCGTTGCCGACCTTGAAGGTCTGGTCGACGTCCAGCGCCCAGCCAGTCCAGAAACCGTCTGCCCATTCCTTGTAATCACTCAGGCAGTTTTTGAAGTCTTTGAGGATCAAGTTCACGTCAGGTGTTTTGGCGTCCAGCACACGCAGGACCAGGGTACCAATCGGGGTATTCATGACGTGACTTCCTTTGTCAGCTCTGCGGCGAGACGCTCTGCCATCTCTTCTGTGTTTGGGTTCTGGCGCACGAAGCGCTCAACCTTTCTGCGCAAGTTGGCTTCGGGGAATTCGAAGTACAACTCAGGGCAATCTTCGGATAGCCACTGCATCAGGTTTTCAACGACGGTGGTGTGGTCCTTTTTCGCGAGAGCATCCAAAAGCGTTTGGGGGATCTCCCACCAGGGCCACTCTTTTGCGGGAGGTACCGCTCTTCTGCCGACATTGAGCATCTGTCCGTTAATCAGGTAGCGTTGGAACACCGGCAGCAATTCACCTGCTGCAGTACCTAACCCTTCAATGATCGGATGAAAATGTCGACCATCCCAGAACCTGAAAAACACCTCAGTGGCGTCCGGCATTTTTACCTGAGTCAGGCTGCGCAAATGCTCCAGCACTGTTTCCGGCGCGCTGGTGGATACCGCTAGCCAACCCCAATCCAATGCATCGGTTTCAGTAATCCATTGCAGAAAACTGGCATTGGGGCTGATCTCGGCGAGATACGGCATTACAGGAAGCCAATCGGCGTAAGGTGTTCCACTCCATATGGGCTGCAGTTGTGGTGCGGCATCTTGCTGATAGAAAGGCTTGAGCGGCTCGGAATCACTCGCCGCGCTGATGACTAAATACAAACGCTCGCCAGTCTGCAACGGCTGTTGCGCCAGCCAATCCTTAGGCGTAATTCGATCAGATGGCACAGGCACCTGCCTTGCATTTTTCGCATTCTTCGCAGAACGGCGCGTTGCGTTTGAGGGTGTTGATCTGGGCCGGGGTCAGGACCTGACCGGCCTTGTCGGCGTCGGCCTGTTTCAGGATGCCGGGCATGAGCGGGGCAGCGCCCGTGCCGCTGCCGGGGCTGCCGCCGGAGTTCATGTTGATCACCGGGCCGCTCAGGGTGACGCCGCCGGCGTCGATCTTGATGAAGCTGCCGCCGCCGATCAGGGTCAGTTCGGCGCCGGCTTCCATCACCACTTTCATGCCGCTGCTGAGGTGGATTTCCTGGCCGGCGTCGATGAACTGGCCGGTGCCGATCTTGATGTGCTGATTGACGCCGACGGTCAGGTGGTCGTTGGCGCGGGTTTCGACTTTGCGGTCGGCGTAGACGGTGTGGTGTTCTTCGGCTTTGAATTCGCTGTAGCTGTTCTGCTCGACGGTGTCGTGGCGTTCGTTGCCCACGCGGATCTTCTGGTCGTGTTCGATGTTTTCATCCCAGTCGCGCTGGGCGTGCAGGAATATCTGCTCCTGACCTTTTTTGTCTTCGATGCGCAGTTCGTTGTAGCCGCCACCGCCCATGGAGCTCAGGGTCTTGAAGGTGCTGCGGGTCTTGTTCGCCGGCAGCTCATACGGGACGGT